>DATJFP010000052.1 GCA_035495615.1 Verrucomicrobiia bacterium
TGCGTGAGGGTTTTTAACTGGTGGGGAGTGGTGGATTCGAACCACCGAAGGCATAAGCCAGCAGATTTACAGTCTGCCCCAGTTGGCCACTTTGGTAACTCCCCGAATTTTTTTGATCAATAAAATCAGTGCAAGCTGGCAGAGGGATTTGAACCCCCGACCGGCTGTTTACAAAACAGCTGCTCTACCCCTGAGCTATGCCAGCATGATACAAGGGTTTACGACCTTGAACAAACCCCTAACGTCCCGGGCGGGGGAACAGATAGGGGCAAATTATACGGGTTAGGAGGGCTTGTTTGCAAGAAAACGTTTAGCCCTACTCCCTCGGAAGCTTGAAATTGTTCGAAAAGAAATTTTCGGATGGTAAAATACCGCGTGCAAACCCAGGCTTCTCTTTCCTCGGATGAAAGTTCCAAGGCTTCGACGCGCCTCCTCGCGAATACGTGGTACGAGGCGGTCTTTGACGTGCCTTTCGAGTCGGTGGATATGCGGATCCATAACATGTTCCACCGCTTCCCGCGGCTGCGGGACTGGATCAAGCGCTCGGATTTTGTCCGGGGCATCCTGTTTTTCGGGTGGGCCCGCCGTTATCCTCTCGTGGCCACCACGACCTCCATGCCGGGCACCCGCACTTTTTTCCTGCTTGAGCGGCTGTTCGGCCGCAGGAGAGAAAGGCTGATCCTGCTTCAGTATATGTGCGGCGTTCCTTTCCGGCGGAGGCGCGACGCGCTTTGGTTCCGCGCGGTGACCCGTCCGGCGCTTCGAAAAATACTGCGTTTCGCGGTGGTGATGACGGCGTGGGAACCGGAACATTACGCCAGGCTTCTGGGCCTGGAGGCGGAAAGATTTTTCTTTGTTCCCTGGCCGCAGGCCGCGTCTGCGGAAGTCCCTGCGCCCGCGGCGCCCCGGCCGTTTCCGCCTTCCGTCATCGCGACGGGCAGGGTGGCCTGTGACTGGGAAACGCTTTTCGCCGCGGCCGAAGGCACGGACTGGCCGTTGAAAGTCATTTGCACGCCGCAGGACCTGCCGCTTGTCCGCAGGCTCAACCGGAACAGGCGCGCCGAAGTGCTTTGCGATATTCCGGCGGCGGAGCATCACGCGCAGCTTTGCGCGGCTTCTGTTTTCGCGCTTTGCGTTTTCGAAAAAAACAAAAGCATCGGGCATATCCGCATCCGCGACGCGATTGCCGCAGGGCTCCCTATCGTCGCGAGCGGCGTGCGCGGCGTGGACGGGTATCTGGCGCACGAGGAAAACGCGCTGCTCGTTCCGCCCGGAGACCCGAAGGCGCTCCGGGGCGCGATCGAAAAACTCCTGGCCGACCCTGTCCGCCGCGAAACCCTGGCCCGGAACGCTTTTGAAAGGGCGCGGCCTCTGACGCAGGAGAACACCGTGCGCCGGATCAATGATCTTGTCCGCCGCGCCGTGGAATAATCGAGATGATGATGCCGAACCCCACGGAAACAAAGAAAATCTGCCGGCTTCTCCGGCAGCATTTTGTGCCTCGGCCTCTTCGTGAAGTCTTCTCTTTTTTTGAAAGGCCTGAGAACTTGGCGCTCATCACGCCGGCATCGCTGGGATTTCAAATCCTGACGTCAAAGCCTATCGTCATGCAGGCAGGCGCACAGATTGACTATCGCATCCGCTTGATAGGGCTGCCCGTGCGCTGGACCTCGCTCATCACCGAATACGATCCGCCCCGGCATTTTGTCGACGAACAGGTTCGCGGCCCTTATGCTTACTGGAGGCATATCCACCGCTTCGAGGAAGTTTCGGGAGGCACGCGTCTGGAAGATGAAGTTCTCTATCGCGTGGGATGGGGAACCCTTGGGGAGCTGGCGCAACGGCTGTATGTCAGCCGGAACCTCGAAAAAATCTTTGACCACAGGGCACGGGTTATAGAACAATACTTCCGCGGCGGTCCCCGGCTCCAGGCCGAAGCGCAAAAGGAATCCTGATATGAAAGTTATTTTGACCGGAGGTACCGGTTTTATCGGCGAAGCGTTGACGGCGGCCCTTGTCCGGCAGGGGCATCACGTGGTCCTGCTGACGCGGCATCCCGCCTCCGTCAAGCCGGCCGCGGGCGTTGGCGTCCTGGCCTGGGACGGCGAAAACGTGGGCCCATGGGCTGAAAGCCTGGACGGCGCGGATGCGGTGATCAATTTGGCGGGCGAACCGATTGCCGCGAGGCGCTGGACGCCGGCGCAGAAGAAAAAAATAGAAGACAGCCGTGTGCATGGCGCCGCATGCCTTGTGAGCGCGATCAAAAAGGCGGGACGGCGCCCGGGCGTCCTGATCAATGCCTCTGCCGTGGGCTATTACGGCAACGTCGAAAAAGGGGATGTGCGCGAAAACCATCCCAGAGGCAACGGCTTTCTGGCCGATGTCTGCGCGCGCTGGGAGGAGGCGGCTTTCCAGGCCGATCCGCTCGGTGTGCGTGTCGTCTGCGTGCGCATCGGCATCGTGCTGGAAAAAGGCGGCGGCGCGCTCGAGAAAATGATTCCGCCTTTTCGTTTCTACATCGGCGGCCCGCTGGGGACAGGCAAGCAGGGGTTCCCGTGGATCCATCGCGACGACGTGATCGGCATCATGCTCTATGCCCTGGAACACAAAGAGATCGCGGGCCCGGTGAACGCCGTCGCGCCGCAGGCTGCGGACATGAAGGATTTTTGCCGCGCGCTCGGACGCGCCATGAACAGGCCCTCGTGGGCTCCCGTGCCGGGCTTCGTGCTGAAGACCCTGCTCGGAGAAATGTCCGAAATGCTTTTGGAAGGGCAGAAAGCGGTTCCGGAAAAAATGATGCATGCGGGATACGCGTTCCAGTACCCAATGCTGGATCCCGCGCTTTCCACGATTCTCAGAAAAGGAAGAAGGGGACTATGAAAACCGTCATCGTTCTGGCCATGCACGGCATGACGCCGCGGGATTTTCCCGGCGCCGATAAAACGGAATTTTTCCGGCTGCGCTCGGCGCTCGGACGCCCGGACGCGGGCCCGCGCGAAGCGCTTTTGAAAAAGCTGGAAGCGCTCGAGCAAAAAATGCGGCAGTGGCCGCGCACCGAAGCCAACGATCCTTTCGACGCCGCGGCCAAAAGGCTCGCCGATCGCCTGTCGCGCAAGACCGGACAGGAAGTCGTGCTCGGCTATAACGAATTCTGCGCGCCCGCGCTTCCGGAAGCGCTCGACGCGGCGGCCCGGCCGGACGTCTCCAAAGTCCTTGTGATCACCCCCATGGTCACGCGGGGCGGCAATCACTCGGAAGAGGAGATCCCGCAGCTCGTGGAAGAGGCCCAATCCCGGCATCCCAACGTATCTTTTGTCTACGCCTGGCCTTTCGACGAGGAGCGCATCGCCGATTTTCTGGCCCGGCAGCTTTCGGGACACCTGGAAACCTCCAAAAACCCTCACTAAAGCGCAAAAAAAAACATTTGCGAGCTTTCTTGTTTTAGGTATACTACTGCTCCCCTTCAAACGGGGATCCCGTGGCCCACCTCTGCGGCCCGGGTTCAATCGGCCTTATAGATTCATTCTTAGTTCGGTCCGTTGACAGGCTCGGAAATAATCTCAAACGTTTCCGCCGTTTTTCTTCGCAGGGGGCTAGAATGTCATCGCAGGACTCAGCCAAAATCTTTCTGATTGGCACCGATACCGGCGAAATCAGCAGCCTGAGACAAATCTTTGCTTCGCCTTCCATGAATTCCTCGGCGGCCTGCTTCCGCTCGGTTCCTGAGGCACTCCGTTTTTTGAGCCAGTACCAGCCGCAGATGATCCTCTTCGATCTTCCGTCCGAGCCCAATCTCCGTGAAACCGGCTTTTTCCTCCTGATGGATCAGGTCCGCGATATCCCCGTCGTCATCATGACCGATTCCGCGCGCGAAGAAACGGCCTTGGAATGCCTTTCGCGCGGCGCGCAGGATTATCTTGTGAAGGGCCGCTACGACGCGGGCTGCCTGCTCCGCGTCATGCGTTACGCGCGCGACAGAGAACGGCTGAAAAGGGAAGTGATCACGCTCAATCGCGAGCTCGACACCGTGCAGAGCCGGCTGGAAAAAATGACCATGCTGGATCCACTGACCGACCTGCTCAACCGCCACGGCCTGCGCGAGGCGTTTTCGCGCGAGCTGGAAATTTTGAGGCGCGACCACACGGGCCTCATCCTTCTGACCGTGGACCTCGACAATTTCGAGCAGATCAATCAGGCCATGGGCCGCGCCGCGGGCGACGTGATCCTGCGGGAAATCGCCGGCCGCATCCGCACGACGCTGCGCATGTCGGATTACGTGGCGCGCGTAGGCAGCGACGAATTCATCATCCTGCTTCCCGGGACGCGTCTTGCCGAAGGCGTGCGGGTCGCGGAAAAAGTGAGGCTTGCGATCGCACAGGCGTCGGTTTCCGTGCATTCCGGCAAGGGCGTGTACGTCACCGCGAGCCTGGGCATTGGGGTCGCCCATGCTGCGACGCTTTCTCTGGACCAATTGCTCAGCAAGACGCGCAAGCTGCTTTACCGCAGCAAGAGCGAAGGAAAAAACCGCGTGGCCTACGATCCCGGCGTGCTTACGCATCAAGGAGGCAACGGCCATGGAAACGGAAACGGCAACGGGCACCTGGACGAAGTCCATACCGCGCTGCAGCGCCAGGACCAGTTCCGCGCGCTGAAGCAGCCGATCGTGGACCTTTCCGACGGCCGCAACGTAGGCTACGAATTCCTTTCCCGCTCGCTTGTCTCGGGCTTCGAGATGCCGGACGACTTCTTCCGCGCCAGCATGGAAGCAAACCTGCTGACGCTCGTCGATCATCACTGCTTCCGCGCCTGCGTCGAAGCCAGCTATCCTCTCGAAAAAGAGACCGCCTGCCACATCAACATTTTCCCGTCCACGCTCATGGATTTTCCGGCGCACCATTTCCTGGAGGCTCTGAAGGAGCGGGAAAATCAGCTCAAGTACTGCATCGAGATCAGCGAGCAGCAGATCATCGGCGAGCCGTCTTATCTCGCGCGCACGGTCAAGACGTTCAAGGACCAGGGCGTGCAGATCGCGATCGACGACGTGGGCTTCGGCCGCAGCTGCCTGGAAAGCCTTGTCCTGCTGGAGCCGGACATCGTGAAGATCGACAAGAAGTGGGTGATGGGCATCAAGGAAGACGAGACGCGGCGGCGTTCGCTGCAGAGAATTTTGAAAGTAAGTTCCGTCCTGGGCTGCGAGGTCGTGGCTGAGGGGATCGAAACGCCGGACGAACTGGAAGTCCTGAAAGACCTGGGCGTGCTCTACGGCCAGGGTTATTTATTCGGCCATCCTGCGTGACGGATGCCCGCAAACGCTGGCATGCCTGCAACAGGCCTATTGCACTCAAACCGTGGGGGCAGGTCAAAAGACCTGTCCCTGTCCACGCTCGAATGCCAGATCCACTAATTCCGCGAGATGCATCGCCTTTTTGTCCGTCAGGTGGCGGATCTGCTCGCGGCAGCTGAAGCCGTCGGCCAGCACCAGGGTTTCGTTGTTCGCCTCCCGGACCGCCGGCGCCATGACGCGCTCCGCGCAAAGCTTCGAGACCTCCTGGTTTTTTTCTTCGTAGCCGAAAGGCCCGGCCATGCCGCAGCAGCCCGAATCCAGGATTTGAAAATCCATTCCAATTTTCTGCAGCACGTTCCGCTCGCCGTTCATCCCGAAAAGCGATTTTTGATGGCAATGCCCTTGGACAAGAGCCCGCCCCTGCAAAGAAGGAAGCCGTTCTTTTTCCACTTCGCGGTCCAGGAATTCGCTGAACAGCAGGCTCTGGCGCGCGAGGCGCAGGGCCTCCGCGTTTCCCGGAAACAGATTCGGCAGCTCATCACGGAAAACGCTCATGCAGCTGGGCTCGAGGCCCACGAGTAAGAGGCCGCGCGACAGAGGCTCAGCAAGCAGGGTCACGGTCGTTTTCAGTTTTTGCCGCGCCTGGTCCAGCATCCCGTAATCGTAGAGCGGGCGCCCGCAGCACAGGCCCGCCGGAGGCAAGACCACGTCATAGCCCAGCCGCTCGAGCACGCGATGCGCGGCGATCGCCGGGCCGGGATAAAAATAATTGCTGAACGTGTCGGGCCAGAGCAGGACCTGCGGCCCCGAAGACGGTTTCCGGTTCGCGGCGTGCCAGGCGGAAAAAGGCTGGGATGCAAGAAGGGGAAGCGGACGCTCGGGCGCGACGCCAAGCATTTTTTTGATGAGCCTCGAGGTCCAGGCGCCCTGCGTCACGGCGTTGGCAAGGCCGGGCAGCCGCGCGCCCAGGCGCGCCCACGTGTCCACGTGCCCGAAAAATGTTGCGGCAAGCGGGCGCGTGCGGGTCTTGTAGTAATGCGCGAGAAATTCCGACTTGTAGGTCGCCATGTCCACGCCCGCGGGGCATTCGGTCTTGCAGGCCTTACACGAGAGGCAGAGGTCCAGCGCCTCTTTGACGTGATGCTCATTCGCTCCCGTGATCAGGCCGCGGTGGTTGGTCATTTCGAAAAGGAGATGAGCGCGTCCGCGCGTCGAGTGTTTTTCGTCGCGCGTGGCCATGTAGCTCGGGCACATGGTGCCGCTTTCGGTCTTGCGGCATTTGCCCAGGCCGACGCAGCGCTCCGCGGCGAGCGTGAAATTGCCCTGGTCTTCGGGATAAGTGAAATGCGTTTTCGGCGCGGGCGCGGGCGGATAGCCCACGCCGAACTTCAGGTCCTGGTCCAGGCGGTGCGGGTGGATGATTTTTCCGGGATTCATTTTGCCGTCCGGGTCCCAGGCGTTTTTGAAAGCCTCGAAGGCGCGCATGAGCTCCGGGCCGAACATCTTGGGCAGGAGTTCCGCGCGCGCCTGGCCGTCGCCGTGCTCGCCCGAAAGAGAACCGCCGTAGCGCAGGACGAGATCCGCCGCCTTTTCCATGAACGCGCGGAATTGCGTGACGCCTTTGCCGGTCTTGTAGTCGAAGTCGATTCTGGAATGCACGCAGGCCTCGCCGAAATGCCCGTAGATCACGCCGCGGTAACCGGATTCTTCCATGAGGTTGTAGAGCTCGCGGAGATAAGGCGCCAGCTTTTCCGGAGGCACGGCCGAATCTTCCCAGCCCGGCCACGTGTCTTTCTTTCCCGGCACTTTGAGTGTGGCAGCCATGGCGGATTCACGCACGCGCCAGATTTTTTCACGGGATTCGTGGTCTTGGAAGACGCGCAGCTGCGGCCGCGCGCGCGACTGGACCAGGACCCGCTTCAGCGATTCGATTTTGGACGCGGCTTCGTCCTGAGTGCGGCCGGCCAGCTCGACGAGCAGCCAGCCATTGCCCGAAGGCAGCATGCCGAGCGCCTCCGGGAAAAGGCCTTTCTTCCGCATGTTCTCGGTGAAGGCGCCGTCCATGCCTTCGAGGCCGTCCGGCTTTACGGAAAGGAGAGCGGGCACGTCGTCCGCGGCCTGGATGATGTCGGGATAACCGAGCACCGCCAGGATTTTTTCCGGCAGGTCTTCGGCGAGTTTGACGGTCGCTTCGAGAATCATGGCGCACGTGCCTTCCGTGCCGGTCAGCGCGCGCGCGACATGGAAACTGTTTTCCGGCAGAAGCTGGTCGAGATTGTAGCCGGAAATGCGGCGGGGGAGTTTCGGGAAGCCTTTGCGGATCGCCTCCGCGTGCGCGTCGCGGAGCGTCTGCAGCTTTTTGTAAATGCCGCCCTGCTCGCCGCCGTGCGCGATGATTTTGCTCAGCTCCTCGGGCGATAGCGCGCCGGCCTTGAGGATCGAGCCGCGGTAGGTGAGGACTTCGAGCTCTTCGACATTGTCGGAAGTCTTGCCGGTTTTGACGGAGTGGATGCCGCAGGAGTTGTTGCCGATCATGCCGCCCAGCGTGCACTGCGCGTGCGTGGCCGGATCCGGGCCGAAGACGAGGCCGTGCCTGCGCGCTTCGCGATTCAGGATGTCGAGGACCACGCCGGGCTCGACGCGCGCGGTTTTGCGGACGGGGTCGATTTCGAGCACGCGGTTCATGTGCTGCGAAAGGTCCAGAATCACCGCGGCATTGCAGCTCTGCCCCGCGAGGCTCGTGCCGCCTCCTCGGCCCAGGACCGGCGCCCCGTATTTGCGGCAGACTCCCAGGGCCGCGATCACGTCTTCGCGGTTTCGCGGGACCACGACTCCGATCGGGACGTGGCGGTAGACGGAGGCGTCGGTCGCATAAAGCGCGCGCGCCCCGTCGTCGAAAAAGACCCCGCCGGAAACGGCCCCGCGAAGGTCCTGCTCCATCTTTTTATAGCTGTCAGGGTAAAGCGGCATGGCTTCTCGTCGTTTGGATGGCCCAAGGGACTTCCATTATATCGGCCGGAAAATGAAATCTCGGTACGAAGAGGCCAAGGTTCGGGGGGGATAGGTTTTTAAACTTGTCCCCTGTACCCACGGCGCCGGGTTTATGCTACATTACGCGGGAAGAGGGCTCAAGCCCCGGCCATTATCGCCGAAATGAAAGCCGGGCTGCAAGCCGCAAGGGAAAGCATCATGCAGGATCTCGAGAAATTGTCCTTTTTGGTACGCCTTCTGGACGACGATTCCACGGTCGTGCGCGAAGAAATCACGCGCGGCTTCGCGGAGTTTGGGCCCCGCCTGAAAGAACTGCTCGCTCGCCTGGCTGAGCCGCCCACGCCGGAACAATTCGAAATCCTTTCTGAACTTTTGGAGAACCATCAAAAGGAAAAGCTGCGGCGCGTCTGGCCGGCCTGGCTCGAGATGGAAGACGACAAGGGAAAACTCGAGGCCGCCTGTACGCTGCTTTCCGGCTATCTGAGCGGGCCTTTCGCTTCCGAGAGCCTGAAGGGGCTCTTGGACGGCCTGGCTGAAGATTACCGCACGCATTACGGCGCGCCGGACGTCTGGCGGCTGGCCCAGTTCCTGTTCGAGACGCGGGGATTCCGCGGGGCGCACGAAGATTCCTATTATGAGCCGGCCAACAGCAACCTCGTCACGGTGATCCATACGCGGCGCGGCATTCCGATCAGCCTGGCCTGCATCTACATGATGGTCGGCGCGAGGCTCGGGCTCGACATCGGCGGCTGCAATTATCCCGGACATTTCCTGGCGCGTGCGCCCGTGGGCGGCAAGATCTACCTCGTCGACTGCTACAACGGCGGGCGTTTCATCGAAGAAGAATCGCTGGTCAATCAAAACCCCAAGGCCAAGGCCTCGGCCACCGAAGTCGTGCGCGCGGGCGCGGACGCGGTGACCATCGTGCGGCGAGTGCTGCGAAACCTGATCGGGGCCTTCCAGCGCCAGGGCCGCGAAGAAGCGGCGGCGTTCATGCAGGAACTGTTGGATGCCGTGGAGACGGACAGGGAATGAGATTATTTCGTGCCGTCGCTACCGACCGCGATGGCAACAAATACGCAGGAACGTTCGAAGCGGAGAGCCAGGCCTCGGCGCTCCAGATGCTCAAAGCCGAAGGCTACACCGCGATCACGCTGGAAGAGATCGACAAGACGGACGCGGAAAGAGAAACGAAATCGCATCGCAGCGCGGTGCTGAAGCCGCCCGCGGAAGACGCGCCCAAAGGTCCCAACTGGGGCAAGGCCGTCGTGCAGAGAGGCGGCAAGTCAAAATCCGCGGGAATCCTGGTGCCGGTCGCGGCCGGACTTGCCGCGCTGGTCGTGATCCCGCTCGCGATTTTGTCGTTCGCGCCCGGCAAGCCCAAGGGCAAGCCGGAAGAAGTTCTGAAAGAGTATTACGCGCTGGAATTTTCCGGCGCGTTCGACAAGCAGTTCGCGCTTTTTTCGAAACGGCAGCGCGAACTGCTGGGGCCGGCCGGCGATTATGCGAAGAAAAGAAAAGAAGACCGCGAGGCCGGCGCGAAAAGGCGGGCGCAAGCACAGGCCCAGGCCGCGGAAGCTTCGGGAGAAGAGCAGGCCCCGGACGACGCCCCCTCGCTCCAGGAATTGAAAATCCTCGAGCAGAAGACCCTCAGCGCCGAAGCCATGTCATATGTGACCCGGGGCGGGTATCAGGAACAGTGGCTGTTCGAGCTGACGGCGGAAGACCGCCTCTGGAAGATCGGAGAGGCCCGCCGGCTCAGCCTCGTGCCGGTCGTCCCGCGCAAAATCGTGCGCGCTGTGCCCGAAAGCGAAACGCCGGCCGCGAAACCCGCAGGCATTCAGGACATGAAAGAACAGGCGCTCGATATGCTGGAAAAGGCGCATGCCTCAGGCAAGGTCAGCGACGAAGACTATGAAATGAAGAAAAAAAAGATCGAGTCGGTCTAGGACACCATGAGCTTTCCCACTTCTGAAATCAAAGGCGCGCCGGCCGCAAAAAAAATTCCCCATGCCTCGCAGGTCCACGGCCTCACGCTGACCGACAACTACCACTGGCTGCGCGAGCGCGGCAATCCGGAAGTGATCGCTTACCTCGAAGCGGAAAACGCGTACACCGAAGCCGTGATGGCTCCTACGCAGCCCTTGCAGCAGAAGCTCTATGACGAAATGGTGGGCCGCATCAAGGAAACCGACCTTTCCGTCCCCATCAAAAAAGGGGATTACTTTTATTATTCCCGCACGGAAAAAGGAAAACAGTATCCGATTTTCTGCCGCAAGCCCCGCAGCCTCGAAGCGCCGGAAGAAATCATGCTCGACATGAACGCACTCGCCGACGGCCACGCGTATTTCAGTCTGGGCGTTCTGGAAGTGAGCCCGGACCATCGTCTGCTGGCGTATTCCACGGACGTGCTCGGGAACGAAGTGCACATGCTTTACATCAAGGATTTGGCGACCGGCCGGCTGCTTCCGGAAATCATTCCCGATACCGCGACCGCGCTCGAATGGGCGGAAGACAACAAAACTTTCTTTTATACCACTCTCGACGCCTCCAAGAGGCCCTACAAACTTTTCCGCCACCGCCTCGGCGAAGAGCCGGGCCGCGATCTCGAGATCCATCACGAGCGCGACGAGGCTTTTTTCGTCAACATCGGAAAGACCAAGGACCGGAAATTCCTGGTGCTCGGCATCGAGAGCAAGACGACTTCGGAAATGCATCTCCTCGACGCGTCGAACCCGTCCGGAAAGTTCCGCATGGTCCATCCCAGGAAGGCGGAGCTGGAATATTCCGTGGAGCATTACAACGGGCGCCTGCTGATCCTGACCAACGACGCCGGCGCCAAAAATTTCAAGCTCATGGAGGCGCCCGCTTCCGCCCCGGAAAAGAAAAACTGGAAAGAGTTTCTCCCGTACCGGCCGGAGATCAAGATCGACGGGTTGGACGTTTTCCGCGATTTTCTCGTCCTTTACCTTCGCGAGCGCGGACTCACCAAGATCCGCGTGCGGCGCTGGGACGGAACCGGCGAGCACGACATCGAATTTCCCGAACCGGTTTACACGGTCTGGGGCGGCAGCAATCCGGAATTTGAAAGCGAGACGCTGCGTTTCGGCTTTTCATCGCTCGTCACGCCGAATTCGGTCTACGATTATTCGATGAAGACGCGCGAGCGCACGCTGAAAAAACAGCAGGAAGTGCTCGGCGGCTACGATCCGTCCCGGTACGTTTCCGAAAGGATTTTCGCGGTCTCGCATGACGGCACGGAGATTCCAATCTCGCTCGTCAGCCGTAAAGGCCTTGCGCGCAACCGGGAGAACCCGTTTCTGCTTTACGGTTACGGCGCCTACGGCATCAGCACGGACCCGATGTTTTCCTCCAACCGGCTTTCACTTCTCGACCGCGGCTTTGGTTTCGCCATTGCCCACATCCGCGGCGGCGGCGATCTCGGCAGGCCGTGGTACGACGACGGCAAGCTCATGAAAAAGAAGAATTCGTTCCTGGACTTCATCGCCTGCGCGCAGCATCTGGTGACCGAAGGTTATACGCGCCCGGAAAAACTCGTGATTTCCGGCGGAAGCGCGGGCGGGCTCCTCATGGGCGCGGTCGTGAATCTGCGGCCGGACCTTTTCGCGGGCGTGGTCATGCATGTGCCGTTTGTGGACGTCAGCAACACGATGCTGGACGAAACGCTCCCGCTCACGGTCACCGAGTACGACGAATGGGGCGACCCGCACGGCAAAGAGGCATTTGATTACATCCACTCGTATTCGCCGTACGACAACATGAAGCCGGGTCATTATCCCGCGGTGCTCATCACCGGCGGCTTGAACGACCCGCGCGTGCAGTACTGGGAACCGGCCAAGTGGACGGCGAAGCTCAGGACGCTGAAAAACGACCCGAACGCACTGCTTCTCAAGATCAACATGGGCGCAGGCCACGGAGGCGCTTCGGGACGCTATGATTTTTTGAAAGAGATTGCCCTCGATTATGCCTTCATGTTCAAGGTGCTTGGCATCGGCGATTGACCGTTCTCCCCTGAAAAACTCGCAGGGAGGGATACCTTCCAGCCGCGGACCCGTCTCCTTCCTCCTAAGCCTCAAAGTGGCACACGCGTTGCATATTTAGCCGCAGAACTGTTGATTTCCCCGGCATGGCGACAAATCTGTAGCGTGGCATCAAAAAAGGAGAAGGAATGAAAAAAATCGAATGCATCATTCCGCATAACAAATTCGCGGAGCTGGAAAAGGCCTTGCGGCTCAAGGGCATTTCCGGCATGACGGTCTACGACGTCAAGGGATTCGGAAACGAGCAGACCCGGCCCGAACCGTATCTTTTTCTGCCGAAGATCAAGATCGAGATGTACTGCACCGACGAAGAACTGGAAGACATTCTGGGCGTCATCCAGAACATCTGCAAAACCGGGAAGCTCGGCGCGGGCAAGATCGCGGTTTTCGAAATGACGGATCTTATCCGCGTCCGCACGGGAGAAAGAGGAGCCGTAGCGGTCTAGCAGGCATCCGGCGCTTGCATCCCGCGAACCCGCTTGGTATGATCACGTCTGTTTTTTTCTGACGGGGTCATCATGAGCAGCGACAAGCCGAACGTTATTCATCTCAAAGACTACAGGCCGCCGGATTTTCTCATTCCGCAGACCGGACTCGACGTCGAATTGTTGCAAACCGCGGCGCGGGTGAAAACCTGCCTGCATCTGCGCCGCAATCCGAAGGCCGACTCACCCAAGGCCCCCCTCGTCCTGAACGGCGAGCGCCTGAAGCTCATCACCATCCGTCTGAACGGCGAAACCCTCAAACCCTCCGATTATACGGTCAATGAAACGCACCTGACGATTCCCACGGTCCCGGACGTTTTCGTTCTGGAAACCGAGGTTGAGATCCGGCCCCAGGAGAACAAGGCGCTGGAAGGCCTGTACGTTTCCTCCGGCATTTACTGCACGCAGAACGAGCCCGAAGGCTTCCGCAAAATCACTTATTTCCTGGACCGTCCGGACGTCATGTCCAAATACACGACACGCATCACCGCGGACAGGAAAAACTACCCGGTCCTTCTCTCGAACGGCAATCCCATGGATAAAGGCGACCTGGACGGCGGCCGGCATTTTGTGACCTGGGAGGATCCGTTCCCCAAGCCTTCTTATCTTTTCGCGCTGGTGGCGGGCGATCTCGGCGAAGTGCAGGACACGTTCAAGACGCGCTCGGGCAGGACCATCGCCCTGAAGATTTTCGTCGACAGGGGCAACGAGAAAAAATGCGGCCACGCCATGCGCTCCCTGAAGAACGCCATGAAATGGGACGAGGAAAGGTTCGGCCTGGAATGCGACCTGAACACGTACATGATCGTGGCGGTCGACGCCTTCAATTTCGGGGCCATGGAAAACAAGGGCCTGAACATCTTCAATTCACAGTACGTGCTCGCCGATCCCGAAACCGCGACCGACCAGAACTACGAAGCCATCGAAAACGTGATCGGCCACGAGTATTTTCACAACTGGACCGGCAACCGCGTGACCTGCCGCGACTGGTTCCAGATCACGCTGAAGGAAGGCCTCACGTTTTTCCGCGACCATGAATTTTCCGCGGACATGGGTTCTCGCGCCGTGAACCGCATCGCCGCGGTGCGCGTGCTGCGCGACTTTCAGTTCGTGGAAGACGCGGGACCCAACGCGCATCCGATCCGGCCGCCGTCCTACATCGAGATCAACAATTTCTACACCGTGACCGTGTACAACAAGGGCTCGGAAGTGATCGGCATGATCGAGACGCTGATCGGCCGCGAGAATTTCCGCAAGGGCATGACGAAATATTTCGAGCTCTTCGACGGCCAGGCCGTGACCACCGAAGATTTCGCACATGCCATGGAGCAGGCGTCCGGCCACGACCTGACGCAGTTCAAAAACTGGTACCGTCAGGCGGGCACGCCCGTTTGCCGCGTGGACGGGAATTACGACGCCGCGAAGAAAACCTACACGCTGAAAGTGGAGCAGCTCCCGCCCCGGACCGTGAAAGAACAGAAAGCCGACCCCTTTTATTTTCCTTTCAAGATGGGGCTTCTGGATGCCCGGGGCAAGGACCTTCCCCTTGAGCTGGAAGGGGACTCGAAAAAGGAAACGTCCAAGGTCCTGGTGATTTCGAAAAAGGAGCACACCTTCGTTTTTCGCAATGTCCCGGAATCCCCGGTGCCGTCGCTCCTGCGCGGCTTTTCCGCGCCCGTCAAACTCGAGTACGGCTACACGCCGGAACAGCTGCGGTTCCTCCTGGCCCACGATTCCGACGCCTTCAACCGTTATGAAGCCGGGCAGGTGCTGGCCACGCGCGCGCTGGAAGACCTGATCCGCGCGCGCCAGGAAGGCCGGAAGCTCGAGGCTGACGCGGGATTCGTGGCCGCCTTCGGGAGCATGCTGGCCGACGAATCCCTGGATCCCGCGCTTTGCGCCGAGTGCATGATCCTGCCGAGCGTGACGTCGCTCGTCGAGAGAATGGAGGTCTGCGATTTCGACGCTGCCTTTGCCGCGCGCGAACATCTCTTAAAAAGTCTGGCCGCCGCGCATGAGCCGCAGCTGATCCGCATTTACGGGCGTTACCACGGCACCGGGCCGTATTCCCCGGATTCGGTTTCGATCGGAAAAAGGAGCTTCAAGAACATGGCGCTTTATTATCTCGCCGCGCTCGGAACCCCGGATGCGCGCAAGCGGGTCGCGGAGCAGTTCCGCCATGCCGGCAGCATGACCGATACGATGGCCGCGCTGGACGCCATGAGCCAGGCCGGATTCCCGGAACGCGACGAAGCGCTGACCGCTTTCGCCCTGAAGTGGCGGCAAAACGCGCTGGTCATGAACAAATGGTTCGTGGTGCAGGCGGCGTCCAAACGGCCGGACGTGCTGGAGCAGGTGAAGAAGCTGGAAAAAGACGCTGCCTTCGACATCAAAAATCCGAACAAGGTGCGGGCGCTGTTCGGCGTTTTCAGCGGCAATCTCGTGAGGTTTCACGACGCGGCGGGCGAGGGCTATCGTTTCATCGCCGGAAAAATCCTCGAAATCGACACCTTCAATCCGAGTGCGGCCTCGAAGCTTGCGGCGGCCTTCAAGAAATTCGCAAAGCTGGACGCGGGCAGGAAAGAATTAATGGGGCGAGAGCTCGAACGCATCCTGGCCGCGCCCGGCCTTTCCCGGGACACCTACGAAATCGTTTCCAAGACACTCGAGAGCGGCAGGAAGAACGCGGCCGCGGCAAAAGCTTAAAAATCAAGGCTGAGGGTGGATGCCCTTGGATTCTTTTTTGCGGAGCTCGCGGGAAATCACCTTGAACATTTCCTCGGAGTCGAAGGGCTTCATGAGGTAGCTGTTGGCGTCCAGGAGCTTCGAGCCTTCCTGGACCCGCACGCTGGCGTCGGCGGTCGCGAGGACAATCGGCGTTTCCGAAAGCTCGGGGTCACCGCGCACCCGGCGGAGGACTTCATAACCGTCAAAGAGGGGAAGCTTGATGTCCAGCAGGATGAGATCGGGGCGGATTTTTTTCGTGACGTGGATGGCCGTTTCCCCGTTCTCCGCGGTATAAACTTCGTAGCCCTGGGATTCGAGGCGGAGTTTGACGAACTTCAGGACGTCGGGTTCGTCGTCGACGACTAAGATCTTTTTCCTGTTTTCGGGAGGGCTTTCCATGCTTTATTCAATCGGTTTGCGTCCCCAAAAAATCAAGCGCTAATTCGGGGAGAGTTTGGGTTAGTATAATCCCTTTGCAGGTTTCAAACAAGCAGCCCCATTTGGGCCCGGAGGAGGCAATGAAGTCGAAAAGCGCTTTGGCAGGGGCCGGCATCCTGGGATTTATAGCCGTGGCCGCCGGGGCTTTCGGCGCCCATGCTCTGCGGGACAAAGTTCCACCGGCCATGCTTGGCATTTTCGAAACCGCTTCCCGTTACCAGCTTGTCCACGCCGCTGCGATCCTGGCCACGATTCCTCTTACGGCGCAGTTCCGCAGCCGTCTGGTGCCCGCAGCATCCGCTTTTTTCCTGTGGGGAAGCGTCCTTTTTTCGGGAAGCCTTTACCTTCTGGTGCTGTCGGGCGCGAAGGCCTGGGGCGCGGTCACTCCCTTAGGGGGCCTCCTGCTCCTGGCGGGATGGGCATGTCTGGGCCTGGGAGCCGCAAAAGGGTAAATCGTGTGCTATCCTTTGGATGGAGAAGCCATGGAACTCAAGACCTTCTGGGAATTGTCAGATTGCCGCAACATCTTTAAATCCCGCTACTGGAAAACCGGGCTTTCTTTCTGGCCGGTGCACTTGTTTTCGCTGATGCTCATTCTGGTCGCCGAAGGCGCGGGGCTCCGGCGCTATTCTCCCGCCATCTTTCAATTCGCGGTGCTTGTGCCGATCAATGCGGTATTGGCCGGAGCCTGGCTCATGGGCCACGTCCTCCACAATCATCCCGCGCAATCCTGGCAAAATCTCTTTCCGGCCACGGCAAAATTGTTTGCGGTGGCGCTCGTTCCCGCGCTTTCTCTGACACTGCTTCTGACGGCTGTCGTGGTTTTGAGCGGGGTCTTTGTCGGGGCAGTGCCTGATTATTCTCTGTTTTCGTATGTTTTCGGCATAGCCTCCATGGCCGGAATCCTGTTTCTCGTCGTGGCCCTCATCTTTATCCCGTATGGAGTCGCGGCTCACCGCCTGTATCTGAATGCTCCGGATGTCATCGTATAGCACCTTTTGCTTGAAACGCTTCTCTCAAAGTCCTTTCTAATTCCCAGGTTTTTTCCCCCGGCCCGGTGCCCCTTTTCGCTGGCATGCTTCTTGAAAACATCCTCCCAGATCAGTTTGGAGGTGTGTCCATGAGCATCCGTTTCGGCGCGGGAGCCGCGCTTTTTTTGTTCTGTTTTTTGCCCGCCGGGCAGGTCCGGGCGGAAGGGTTTGCATCGTGCCAGAGCTTGAAACAAAAGGCTGGTGCGCAGGAAATCGACTGGTGCCAGATCGGCGGCGAAAACGTTTTCTTCGTCAACGGAAGCTGGAAAAAAGCCGCGGCGAGCGGTATCCGTTATTCGGAACGCGCGCAGGCGGCGGGACGCATCCTCGAGCGGTTCGAGAGGCCCGATTTTTTTGCCGGTACCGCGTAATCTCTCAGGCTTGAATGTGTTCCTGCCGATAATTCTCCGAAAGCCCCCCTCGTAAGGAGGAACCTTTGGCAACAGCACCGACCCGCGAAAAAATTTTTCTTCAAGAACCTGAACTCAAACTTTCTTCATCTCTGTACGGCCTTAGGCGTACGCCGTACGCCTTGATTTTTTTGATCAGCCTCGCCGCCGGCGCTCTCGGCGGTTTTGCCGCAGGATTCTTTTTTGCGCCGAAACCCCATGCCCGCGCGGACGCGGAAGGTCCCGTGGAAACGATGCGCGAATGGGTTTTGCGCGACAACAAGGGAAAGCCGCAAGGCATTCTCGGTTTGAACAATGGGCGCTGGACTTTTTCCTGGGGCGCCCCCGGCCGCGATTCCAAGCTCATGCTCGAAACCTCCGAGCAGGGAACTCCTGTCCTTCAGCTCATTGATTCGGCCGGCCATGCCCGCGTCCTGCTGGGCGGACTGCCGGGAGGAAGCGAGGGCCTGCGTATTTCCGAAGCGCAAGGTTCGGAAGGCCTCGATCTCTCGGTTTCGCCGGACGGAAATCCTGTCTTGCGCATGAACCAGGAAGAACAGGGGGCGCGTGTGAAGCTGGGCATTTCTTCGGACGGCACCAAAGGGCTTTTCTTTTACCGGGACCAGGACGATCCGGATGCGGTCTTCATGCAGGCGGGAAACGAACCGCCGGTGGTCGGCACGCCCGAGGCCCATTATCAGAAGCGGCTGCCGAGCTTGAATGAAGCCGTGCGCACCGCACAGCAAAAGGCCGCTCCGCAGAAGATCGAAACCATACGCGGGATTTTTTCCGATACCGTGGAACACTGCGAAAGCGGCGTGATGTGTTGAGAAAGGCCTGACATGAAGTCCTTTGTTTCTCTCGTGCTTTTCGCCGCGATGCTGAGCCTGGCGCCCCGCGGCGCCAAGGCGGACCAATCGGAAGAATGGATGAAGAAGGCGGCTCGGGCGACGACGGAAGTCGCGCGCGGAAATCCTCAGGGCGCGGCCTATCAAATGGCCCCCCGCGCCACGGCACAGCTTCCCGCCCATGCCCAGGTGGTTGCAGGTCCCGGAGGCGCGGGCGTCCGTCAGCCCATCGCCCACGTTCAAGCCGGCCCCGTCCAGGTCTCCGGCTACTACAATGCCTACACGACCAATCTTGGCCTCGGCAGGCAGGGGAAACCCGGCGTTGCCCAGAATGTCCAGGTGGGAGCGGCCGCGCCCTACGTTTCCAATACCACGGTTTTCACGCCTCCGGCGGTCAGGCCGAAAAAGAAGGAATCTGCTCCAGCCTGAATCCCGCGGGTATACTTTTAAAAGGAGGAACGCATGAAAGTTCGAGACGTCCTCAAAGAGAAAGGCACCCAGGTCTGGACCATCGTGGAACATGAGCCTCTTCCCAAGGCCGTGCGCCAGCTCGTCGAGCACAACATCGGGGCGCTGATCGTTCTAGACGCCGGCAATCGCATCGCCGGGATAATCTCCGAGCGCGACATCATGCGCGAATGCCACCGCAACCTCAAAGGTCTGGACACGACACCCGTCAGTAAGATCATGACCCGGAAGGTGATCATCGGAAGTCTGGAGGACGATCTCGATTACCTCATGGGCATCATGACCAAGAACCGCGTCCGCCACATTCCCATTCTCGATAAGGACGAAATCGCAGGCATGGTCTCGATCGGGGATTTGGTCAAAGCCAAGCTCAAAGACTCCCAGTACGAAAACCAGCAGTTGAAAGAATATTTCTACGGCCAGTAGATTTTTCCCCAGCAGAGGCCTACATGCTCTCGAGAGGGCCTTGTGCGTTCAAACCTTTGGGGACAGGTATAAAGACCTGTCCCCGTCCATACGACGTAAATAATTTCCCTGACACAAGTGATTGGTTTTGCATCCCTTGCAATCTGCTAACCCCCTTAAATACCGGCATTTGAGAGTTTAAAAACTTGAAAAAGAAGTAGGCGGCGGGTACCTTTTAAAGCAAAGGGGAGGGGAGACGCATGCCTCATCAGCGCGCGGGTAGGAAGAGTCTTTGGCGGATCGGGGAGATCATGCTGCAAAAGCAATGGATCACCTGGTCTCAGCTTGCCGCTGCCCTGTCGAACCAGGTCATCCGCAAAGAACTCATCGGCGAGATCCTGATCGACGAAAAGGCCATCACCCGCCAGCAGGTCCTGAAAGCGCTCGCCATCCAATGCGGCGTTCCCTTCATCCAGCTCGACACGCTCAGCATCGAACCTCAGGCGCTCGGCGCGGTCCCCGTTCATCTCGTCTACCAATACCGCTTCATGCCGGTCGAGCTCGGGCAAAAATATTTGACCATCGCGGTTTCCAATCCGCTGAATGTTTTTTTGCTCGTCCTGCTGTCCAAGATGACGAACCTCGAAGAAATCCGCCTGGTTGTAGCCACGGCTGAAGATATCCAGAAGGCCATCCAGCATTACTATAAAGATCCCGTGCTTTACGCCGCCTAGATGACGCTTGAATTAACTCCGCGTCCCTTCTAAAATTGAGCCCCATGAAAAACAGTTTCCGGGTTTTTGCCGTCGGCCTGCTCCTTCCGTTTTTATGTTCCTGCGCGCATGGGGGGCAGGGGCGCGCTTATGACGCCGTGCTCCGCGTCACGCCCATCCGCGTAAAGCCGATCGAAAAGGGCGCCAGCATCGACGCCATTGAGCAAAAGCTCGAGAACGAAGGCTGGCCCACGGCGGTCGTGGTGTTCCGGGTGGACAAGGTCGTGTCCGGGGAATTCAATAAAGTGAAAGTGCGCAACGCCTCGCGCTGGGATCAGGCGCGCGAAGCGGGGAAGAACAAGAATATTTTGAAAATCCTGACGCTGGATTTCGACAAGCCCGAGGAAATCCAGGATCAGGAATGGATCAGCGTGGCGGTCACCAATCCCATCGAGTCTTTCGGGATCCATTCGTGGGAGCAGCCGGAAAAAAAATCGGGCAGAATTTATCTCAAGCGCGTTCCGGAGCAGCCTGGGACGTTTGTCATGGTCAAATACCGCGGTTAGGAGGCGTTATGAAAGTGAAAATCGAAACCACCCTGGGGGACATCCAGGCCGAGTTGTTTCAGGACAAGGCCCCGAAAACCGTGGCCAACTTCGAGAAGCTCGCGCGCAAAGGCTTTTACGACGGCATCATCTTCCACCGCGTCATCCCAAATTTCATGATCCAGACCGGCGATCCGACCGGAACGGGAACGGGCGGTCCCGGATATCAGTTCGAAGACGAATTTTCCCCCCAGCTCCGGCACGACGCCCCGGGCGTTTTTTCCATGGCCAATGCGGGCCCGAACACGAACGGCAGCCAGTTTTTCATTACCGATGCGGCGACTCCCTGGCTGGACAACCGCCATTCGGTGTTCGGCAAGGTCACCGAGGGCATGGACATCGTCAAGAAAATCGCCCAGGCGCCGCGCGATGCGCGTGACAAACCCCTCCAAAAAGTAAGCATGAAGAAAGTCACGATCCTCGATTAAGACGCCCCGGCGAACGCCGATAGATACCGTAGGCGGTCCCCTTGTCGCATGGACGGGGACAGGTCTTTAGACCTGTCCCCAAGTTTTGAGTGCATGACTCTCCTGCGTGCAAGAAAGCGTCTGCCGCAAAAAGGAAACTTCTCATGCGTAAAACTAAAATCGTGGCCACCGTCGGTCCCGCTTGCCGGGACGAAAAGATCATGCGGGCGCTTATCCGTGAAGGCGTGGATGTCGTGCGCATCAACGCCTCCCATACGACGGTGCAGGGCCTGTGCGAATGGATCGTCTTCGTCCGCAGCGTGGCAGCTTCCCTCAAGAAAGATCTTCCGATCCTCGTGGATTTGCAGGGCCCGCGCGTCAGGACGGGACAGCTCCGCGAAAAGCGGCCGCTTCTTCTGCGGAGCGGGGACGAAGTCCTCATGACCGTTTCTTCGGCCCCGGGCGCGGAAGGCATCATCACCACGACCTGCCGCGAATTGCCGCTCATGGTGAAAAAAGGCGACGCCGTGCTTTTGGACAACGGACTCATGCGCCTCAAGGTGCTGGGAAAAGCCGGAAAAACGGTGCAGCTGCGCGTCCTTGCCGGCGGCCTCCTCGGAGAAAACAAAGGCATCAATCTTCCTCAGGCGCCCGTGACGCTTCCGGCGCTTACGCCGAAAGACAAGGTCGCGCTGAAGGCCGCGGCGGCCATGGGCGTTTCTTACGTGGCGCTGTCGTTCGTGCGCAGCCGCGACGACGTTGAGACGGTCAAAGCTTTCCTCAAAAAACGCCGGAGCACGATCCCCGTCATCGCGAAAATCGAAAAGCCCCGCGCCGTCACGCATATCGGCGACATCCTTTCGGCTGCGGACGGCATCATGGTGGCGCGCGGCGACCTCGGCATCGAGCTGGGGGTCGAGCGCGTTCCCGCGATCCAGAAAGAACTCATCGAACGCTCGAACGCGTACGGCGTGCCGGTCATCACGGCCACGCAGATGCTGGAATCCATGATGGACAAGACCACGCCCTCGCGCGCCGAAGTGTCGGACATCGCCAATGCGGTCTTCGACGGCACGGACGCGGTCATGCTGTCCGGCGAAACCGCGGTGGGAAAATTTCCCGTGGAGACCGTGCGCATGATGGCGCGGATCATCGTGGAAGCGGAACGGCGCGCGCAGCAGCGCGTGGGGGAGCCGGGGGGCGGCGACAGATTCAGCACCGCGGCGCGTTCGATCGCGCACGCGGCTTATCACGCGGCCGAAGAAATGAAGGCCAAGGCCATCGTGGCTTTCACGGTCTCGGGAAAAACCGCGCTGCTGGTTTCGAAGCTGCGTCCCGAAGTGCCGGTCATCGCGATGGCGTCTTCAGAGAAAGTCGCGCTGCGCCTCCAGCTCCTGCGCGGTGTTTATCCTCTCACGATGGTCTACTCGAAAAGCACGGACTCGATGGTGCACAAAGCCGACCAGGCCGTGATATCGATGGGATTCATGCGGCGAGGCGACTACGCCGTGCTCGTTTCCGGCAAGCAGGCGCTTCCGGCCGCGAGATTCATGGCCAAGATCCACTGCGTGGGCGATCACTGATACGATATCAGAAAAGCGCGCAGCGGAAATTTCGAGGCTAGTGTTTGACAGATACGTCAAACCTGTGTATATTTTTCTCAATAGCTGTTCGAAGAAATGTCCCTTCAGTTCATAGTGTTCTTCAGTTACAGCCCAAACCCCGCAAAAAACTAAACAAGGAAGTGGACTGCCATGCAAAAAAGGCTTTACGTTGGAAATTTAAGCTATCAGGCGACGGAACAGGACGTCAAAAATCATTTCGCGAAGTCCGGAGAAGTGCTCACCGTGGATATCATCAAAGACCGCGACACCGGGCGCTCGAAGGGATTTTGTTTCGTGGAAATGGCCAATGTGGAAGGGGCTCAGAAGGCACTTGAACTCAACGGCGCGGACTTGATGGGACGGCCGCTCACGGTCTCCGAAGCCAAGCCGCAGAAGCCGCGGAGCGATTCCCGCAGGGAAGACTACCGCTCAGGCCCGGTTTCCCGCTAATTTTTGCTTGTCCCCCGCGAGACAGGCGAAAAGAACGGCCCAGAGGATTCCCGCCCCCCACATGGGAACTCCCCAATAAGCCAGTTTTTCGAAAATAAGTCCCAGAAGAAATGCAACGGCCGCCATGACCGCGTACGCGCGTGTCATGGCGTCTTTTTTTCCCGTCTCCGGCCCGTCCCATGAAAATGCCGCCAGGATCATCAGGAACAGCACCGTGTAATGGTGATTTTCCGAGACCGGCGAAACGAGGATCATGAGGAAAGCGAACAGGGCATAGGCCGTGAACGTTTTTTCTTCGGACTCTTCACCGCGTTTTTTCCGGCTGATCCAGGACAGCGCCGCGAGAGCTGCGAGTCCGAGAAGCCGCGTGGCGGGGCCGAGCCAGTGGCCGAGATGGGCGATCACGTTTTCTTCCGTTTTCCAGAAGATCCGCGCGAGCACCGCGTAAAGCGACTGGTTGTCTTCGGCCATGGGCGTGAGCAGCTGGCCCCAGATCATGCTTTCATGCGCGGTCTTGGACGTGGCCTGTCCCATGATGCGCAGCCATTCCTGAATATAAACCCAGTTCTTGCCGAACCCCACGGCAAGCGACGGCAGCAGGATGACGAAAATAAAAGCGCCCGCGATTCCACCCGCGCACGCCTTCCACTCTCTCTTCGCCAGGAAAAAAAAGCCGAGCGGCGCGAGCGGGCTCAATTTGAGCGTGACGCCGAGCGCCAGGAGCACGCCGGCCCAGAAATCCTGCTTCTTTTCATAGAGCGCGTAAACCGCGAGTGCGAAAAACAAATTGAGCACGCCCATCTGCCCGCGCGTCAGCGTGGCGAGAATGCTGGGAAGGCAAAGGACCGTGGCCGCGAGCGCCGCGGAAAATCCCTGGCGCCGGTCGCGGAAAAGGCCCATGGCCAGCAGGAAGGAAGCCCAGAGCGCGGCGGCCGAAATTGCGTACCATCCGAGGATCGTGAACTTGAGCGGAAAGCCGGTAAAGGGAATCAGCAGCACGGCAAGCAGCGGAAGATAAACGTAATTCCACTGCCGTTCGGTTTTGGCGTCGTAAATGTCCCGTCGCTGGGAGGCGGCCTCGGCCGCTTTCAAAAAAACCGTGAAATCGGTCCGCTTGTGGCGCCCGGCGCCGCGGTAAACGGTGGGAAAAGACAAAATCACGAGAAAAAGGAGAGCCATAGCCGCGAACAGCCGGCGGCGGGCATGGAAAAAATCGAGCCAGCTGACCGGCGGCTTAAATGTTAAAGACGAAGTCAAAGGCATGCGGTATCATACCGTAACTTTTCCAAACGCGCCCGGGTTTTTGAACAGGGAATTTCAAGAAGGAGCCCGATGATCTGGGACAACGTAAGCCGCGCCGTTTCCGGCTGGCGCAGCCAAGCCCGCAAAAAAAGCGCCGGACCTCTGGACGTTGCCGAACCGGCTCCGTGGCACGTCATGTGCGATCATTTTTCCTGGGCCGGGTGGCGCCATGAAGGCGCGGTGCGCATTCCCGGCCCTTATCAGGGGCGCGAGGCCTGGGACCGCATGACCAGGCGCCCCGCGGACTCGGAATTTCTTCTCGTCGAAAGCGTGTGGGAAGATTTTTACGAGGGCGGGGAAAAGATCGACAAGAACGCGGAGCTGTTGCGCCTCATCCGCGCCTTCCGCAGGTCCGGCACGCCGGTTTTTTTCTGGAACAAGGAAGACCCCGTGCATTTCCAGGAATTTCTTCCCGTCGCGCTGCTCTGCGACGCGATTTTCACGACCGGTGAAGAATGCCTGCCGCGCTACCGGGACGCGGGTTTTCGCGGGGACATCGAAGTGCTGACCTTTCCCGCCCAGCCGGCCGTGCACCGCCCGTATTATCCCAAGGCCCCGGAGAAAAAAGTCTTTTTCGCGGGCGCCGGGAGGTTCGACCATGAACCTCGCGCCCGGGCCCTCGATTCTTTTTTGCGGCCCGCGCTCGCGCTCGGCTGCGTGGACATTTTCGCGCGCAAGAACCTGAGCGTGGACCGCACGCATTGGCCCGAGGACTGCCGGCCCTACATCGTCGCGGAGCTCCCGTACGATGAATTATTAAAGGAAAGCTCGCGTTATCTGATCGGCCTGTCGCTCAGCAACGCGCCTTCTTCGCCGACGCTTTATCCGCGCCGTGTGACCGAGCTGCCGCTCGCGGACGTGCTTGTCGTTTCGGATGACAACCGCGCGGTCCGGCGCTTTTTTCCCGAAGCGCCCGTCGTGCGCGGCCCGGAAGAAACTCGCGCGACGCTTCTGCGTCTGCTCGCGGATGCGGACGAGCGCAGCCAGCGGGTGGAAGCGCTGAAGAAAAGGATTCTGGAAAAACATACCTGCGCGCATGCGCTGGGACAAATGAGGAGCTTGGTTTCATGAAGCGTCCCGCGAAAGCCTCGGTCATCATCCCGTTTTTTGAATCGGGATTTCTCGGCGAGACACTGGAGGGTTTGGCCCGGCAGACGTCCACGGATTTCGAAGTCGTGCTCGTGGCCGACGGAAGCCCGGCGGACGAGGTCAAAAAAGCGGCGCGCGTCCTTGCCGGCGCTTTCAAAGATCCCGCGCGGCGGAAGCTCCTCGCGTACGATCAAAACCGCGGCCCGGGCTACGCGCGTAATTACGGCATCCAGTTCGGAGCCTCGGGAAAATTCATCGTAGCGCACGATTCTGACGACCTCTCGCTGCCGCGCCGCGTCGAGCTGCTGGTCCGGAAGCTCGAGCAGGGCCGCGATCTGGTTTACAGCGATTTCCGCGAAGGCGTCTCGCTCGAGGACTCGGCCGTGCTGCACGCCATGGCTCCCGAGCAGATCACCGAAGATCACTGGCTCATGCGCAAAGGCTGGTTCGGCATCTGCCACGGGACCTGCGCATACCGCCGCGATCTCGCGCTGATGTACCCGTATCCTTCTTACGCCCGCGGCTTCGGCGAAGACACGCTGTTCCTCATCCAGATGGGGCTGTTCGCCAAGCCCCGGATGGCCTACGTTCCCGAACCGCTGCTGTTTTACCGCCGCCGCCAGAATTCGCTTTCGCACAGCGCGGCCGCGGTTTCCACGCTCGAAGAAAGACTGCGGAAGGCTTCCGACTTTTTTGGCTATTATCACGGCTTAACCCGGGCCGCGGCGGAGAAGCCATGACGGAGCACGTCAAGCTGGGGATTTTTCTTCTCGCCGCCGGAGCCTTGCTGGCTTCCGGGCCCATCCTGTTTTACCTGAGGGATTTTTTTCAAAAGAGAAGGACCGACGTCGGAGTGGAAGAGTTCTATGATGATGCCGCCAAAAACAGCGGCACGATTTTTTTTATCTTGGGCGGGATCAGTTTCATCGGCGCGGGAATATTCCTGATTTTTTACAAATAAAATGAAAGGATCGAAGGGTATGAAAGTTTCGGAAGCGGCGGTCGTGACGGGGCTTTTCCTCTCGCTGGTCTTCATGCCTTTTCCCGCCCGGGCGGGAGACATGGACACGCCGTCCGAGCGCGCCGAGGCCCTGATCAAAGAATTGCATGAAGCGCCCGCCGTGCGTTACGTGAGCGAGGAAGAAATCGATGCGATGGGCCATGACTTCCGGCAGGCGGACGCGCTTCTCACGGCCCGCATCGAAAGCGTGGTGCTGGCGGACATGGGGCCGGGCGGCGTGCCGGTCCCGATGACGCGCGTTTTCCTCGATCAGATCACCGTGCAATCCGGAGATGCAGGGGCCGCTCCCGGCGCCAAAGCCAGCTTCCTTTACCGCCATTCTCCGGATACGATAAGCGCGTACAAAGGCCAGCGCGTCATCGCCGTGCTCAATCATTCCGACGCGAAATCCAAAACACTTTTCGCCGCCCGCATCGTGCCCGCGGACAAAACCAGCCTCCAGCTGCTCGTCGACGCCATCCAATCCAAGGGAAAAAAGGGCGGTGCCGATTGCGCGAAAAATGTTGAAGCCGACGTGTGCGAGGCGTGATTTTCCCGTAAAAAGGTTAAAAAATTTTAAGGTAAAAAAACCGAGCGCCCCGTCCCACGCTCGGACAAAATGCAACAAAACTGATCACGCTGCAACTCCTCTAACGGCCGCATTTTCGCTCCTTTTTCCCTCTTCCTTGACAGTGTTGGAACCCGTCAGTTACATTTTGCTACCTTCATATTTCCCAAGGCTTTCCGAGGGGAAAACCTGCGCAAAAAAGAGGCGGACTGAATGTTCTTCCACCATTCCAAACGCGTCCGAATTTACACCCGAATTACGTCCTTTCTCTGCCTGTGCTGCTTTACCTTCACCACGCTTGCGTGGTCCGCTCCGCCGCTGCCGTCTCCCGAAGTCCGGCTTCCCGCGCCGCTCGCGCAGGAGATTCATATTCCGGAACCGCTCGGCCTCGTCCGTGAAATTTATGTTCCGGAAAACAACGCTTCGTCCGCCCCGGTCATCCTGCACCTGCAGGACGCGCACGGCAGCGCCGAAGCGCAGGACAATATCCGCCGCATCCTCAGCCATGCCGCGGCGCAGTACGGTTTCGATCTTGTTTTCGTGGAAGGCGCGTCCGAGCGGATCGATGCGGAGAATCTGATTTTTTTCCGCGCGCCGTCTTCCGCGCGCAAAGCGGGGGAGGGGCTGGCCCGGGAAGGCCTGATCGGCGGCGCCGAACTGTTCTTACTGGACCGGCTGCTGGACAAAAAAGGCCCTGCCGTCGAGGCTTACGGCATCGAAGACCCCGCGCTTTACCGCGCCAATCTCTCATCCTTTCGCGGCATCTTGAAAAAACGGGACGCCTCGCGCGAAATCTCGCGCCGGCTGAAATCCCAGATCCTTACGCGTTCCTCCAAGACTTTCAATCCCCGCCTCAAATCTTTTTTCCGCCATTGGGCCCTTTACCGCGATGAGCCGCAGGAATGGATGCGCCGCCGCGCTTTCCTGCAGAAAACCGCGCGGGAAGTTCTGGGGCTCGATCTCCTCGCGCCGCGCGCACAGCTCGTGTGGCCGCAAATCACGCGCTTTCTCAAACTCGCGGCGCTGGAAGAAAAGACGCGGAATGAAACGGCGGTCGAAGAGATCCGCGAGCTCGCGGACTGGGCCCGCAAGCGCGGCATGCCCCGCGATCTGATCGCGGAGCTCGAAGCCATGACGGAGAAAACAAAAGACGCACCGCGGGATGCCCGCGCGCCCCGTGCCTTTTTCGAGGCCTGGGTCAACGCGGCGGGAAAAGATTTCTCGTTCGATCTTTATCCGGAATTCAAAAAATGGGCGGGCTGCCGCGTGCTGGAATCGGAGCTGCACGCGGGCGCGCTCTTCGAAGAGCTGGAAGCGCTGACCTCCCAGATCCTCCACGCGCTGGCAGGGAACGCGGAAGAAAAGGCGCTTCTCGATCTTTACGGCGACGCGAGGCTTTTGGAAAAACTCCTGCTGCTGCAGCTGACGGAACCGGAATGGCGCGAGGCCGCGTCCCGCCGCGAACAGATCAGGCCTTCGGCGCTTGCCCGCCGGGCCGGCCTGGAAGACGCCGGGCATGACGAAATTTTCGACGGGGCCCTGGTTTTTTACGCCCAGGCCAAGCAGCGCGAGCAGGCCCTGCTTCGCAACATGATCGCGAAGATGAAGGAAACGAAAAAGACCAAGGCCGTCCTCATCACGGGCGGGTTCCACGCGCCGGGCCTTGACGCGCTTTTCCGCGAAAAGGGAATTTCGTTCGTGGAAGCCGCGCCGCACATCTCCGAAATCACGCCGGAAGGCACCTATGAAAAAATCATGCTGGACGAGGCCGAGTTCCTGACGCTGCGTTCCCATGTTTCGCAGCCGCACCTCGGCGAAGGGCTCGCGGTCCTGGCGCGTTCGCTCGGGCGGCCATGGGCCTACGAATATTCGCGCTCGCTCAACCGCGTGCTGGGCGGCGTGCTTCACGAAGATCATCTTAGTACGGCGGATGCGTGGGCCGGCGGGCTTGGGCGCAATGGCCTTACTTACCGCGGAGGCCTGCTTTACTTCGGCGGTTCTCCGGTGCCCGATCCGGCGCAGGCCGGGGCTTTCGTGGGCCTGCAGGAAAACGGCGTGCCGGAAACGCGGCCGCTGCTTTCGGAATTGCGGACGGCTCCCGAAGCCGCGCAGGTCGAAAGCGCCAAAGACGATCTCGAAAATTTTCTCGAAGACGAATTCAAGCCCCTGGGCATTTCCTTCCGCAATGAATTCGACCGCATCGGCCGCGTCCAGAACGCGGAACGGCACGTTCCGTATCTTCAGGCGAGCCTGAAGCGCTTTACGCCGGGCGGTCCGGAAGCCGAGGGGCGCAGGGGCGTTTACATGGCTGAAGCCCATCCCACCTTTTATTTCCGTGTCGGGGCCTGGCGTTTCGTGGACAGCCGCTTCAAGGGTGTGCTCGGCCCGCTGCTCGACGGCAGATTTCGCCAATATAAGGAAAGCGTGATCTACCTGCATGAAATGGACAGCTCGATCGCGGACTGGGAAAACAACCTCACGAATTATACCGTGCCCATGATCGCGGCCGTGGATTCGCTGGAACTGAACGGCCGCAACGTGCTGGACATGGGTTCGGCGGATGGTATCCTGGCGCTCCTCGCGTACCGCAAAGGCGCGGACCTCCTCCGGCTGGTCGACAATGACCCGGCCAAGCGGGCGCTGCTGGAAAAAAATCTGGCCTTGAACGGCATGGATCCCAGCCGCTTCCGTTTCGTGGTCGAGGACATCAACGAGACCGGAGAAGTCTTGAAAGGCCTCGGGCCGGAACCCGTTCACGTTGTCTTTTCCAACATCGGCGAGCATCCGCGCGTTTACCGCCGCGGCACGCACCTGAAGGCCATCGAGTACCTGGATCATTTTCCCGACGCCACGCATTACGTTCTCGGAGGCTACAATGTCGGAGCCACCCGCATCACGGAACCGCATCTCTTGTTTGCGGTCGATGCCTTGGAGCGGAGGCATTTTTACGAAGCGGACGAATTCAAGCATGAAGACACGAACCCGCTCCTTTCGCCCGGCGGGCCGAGGGTCGTGCTGGTCATGCAGAAAATGCAGGCGTTCGAAAAGCCGGAGCCCGCGCCGCGAGCCGCGCTGAGACCCGCGACTGCGGCTAGCGAACGGCTGCGCGATTTTACTTACGATCCTTCCTTGGGACGGGACCTGCGGGTCGCCGTCGTCGTCAAGGGCACGAACCAGCTCGAACGCAATGCCGTTTTCCTGGCCCGCCGTCTCGGGGGAGCCAAGATCGACGGTTCCACGACTTCCCGGGAGCCGCTTCACGGCCTCGTGTCGCTGACCGACCTGAACCGCGACGCGCTGACGCTTGAAGGCGCGCAGCAAAACCTGCTGCTCGATGATCCGAACGGATTCGACGTTCACGGCACTCGCGCGGTCATCACCAGCTGGAATAAAGTCATCGTCCAGGATTTCGTAACCGGCGCAATGCAGGTTTTCCGGAATCCCTGGTTCCGCCATCTTCATTCCGCGGTATTTTCCCCGGACGGAACGAAGATTCTCGTGGATTCCGCGGGGCTGGACATGCTCCTGGAAATCGATGCGAAGACCGGGGAAGTCCTTTGGGAATGGTCGGCGTGGGAGCATGGTTATCCGGAATCTTTTTCCGGCGAGATCTTTTACACGAGGGACCGCGCTTTCGAGAACGTCAAAATAAAAGACGGGAAAAAGGTGGTTTACGTGTCTGATCCCGCGGCGCTGCCGGAAATCGGCATTCCGACCGGGCTGCGTACGGCCAATATCACGGGAGCGGATTACGACCGCGACGGGAATATTCTGGCGACGCTGCTCTACCGCGGAAAGTTGATCCGCATCGACAAACAGACGAAAGAAGCCCGCGAGCTTCCGTATCCCGCGGAAGCGGCGCACGGCTTTCACGCGCTGCCCGGCGGCTTTATGGTGACCAGCACCACGGGCAAGGACCCTCATTTCGCATTTCTCGGCCCGGATCTTCGCGTGCAGACCAAGATTTCTCTGGATGGCCTGCCGGGTATCCGCGAAGGATTTCCCGAAGCGCCGGAAATGGAATGGCTGCAAAACACGACGCAGGTCGCCCCCCATATTTTTGCGCTGGTCGACATTCACCGCAAGGCGCTTTATCTCGTCAATTTCGAAACCCATGCTTACCGGCGGCTCGATCTGCCCAAAGAGTGGTCGGTCCACATGGTGGCGCCGGCTCCCGCCGCGCTCCGGCTGCCGGAGCAGGACGCTTTTCCGGAAGACGCGCGCCATGCCGAGATGCGGCCGGAAATGCGGTTCAGCTACTCGAAAGT
>DATJFP010000053.1 GCA_035495615.1 Verrucomicrobiia bacterium
GGAGGAAACCGGCATTGCCGTCCCGCGTCTCAAAGAACTGGCCTGGACGCTGACCGAGCGTGACTGGAAAATCGTGCGTTATGTCCACGGACTGGACACGCCGAGGACAGGGGGATGGAAGGACACGGCCGCGCGCTTCAAAGCTCAAGGTGTGACGGTCAGCGCCGATCACCTGCGCCACAAATACGCCGAGGCCATGGCAACGCTGAAAGAAAACAAGACCGGCGCCGAGCGCCTCGCCGCCGACGCCAAAGTCCGCGCGGAATGGATCACGCCTTCGCTTCTCGCGAAACTTCCGGCCGTGCACGCGCTCATCCTGGGAAGGACTTACGGCATCGGCATGCACGTTGCGGCCGACACGCCGGAAATCATCCGCGAGCTCGCCGCGAAAGGCCACGACACCCTGAGCCGCAACACGGTGGGACGCAATGCCCTGAAACGAGGGCGCCTCCTCCTGCACGATTATCTGCTGGGGGACAAGACCTTCACCATCAAGGTCAATCAATTCGTGCGGCGGCTTTACTTCGAAAAGCGGGACGCGGAGCTTTTGGCCGCGCATGCCAAGATCGAACCTTCGGATCTCACGGAAGCGCGCTGGCTCATGCTGACGAAAGTCCAGCGCGAAGTCCTGGAATATTATTACGGCCTGAACGGAAAAGGGCCCGTGCGCCATTTCCCGCAGCTGGCGGCAGTCCTCTATAAAAACAAAATCACTCCCAAGCAGCTCGGCGCGGGCCGCGTCGGGCTGATCCGCCGCCAGGCCCTCGCAGTATTGGGCGCGCATGCGAGCGGGCTTCACTGGCTTGCCGCGGACGCGGGCAAGACCGTGGAGGACGTGATGCGGAACTTCGGCAAGCTCGCAGCGGGCGAAGCGGAAACGCTTCTCATGGACTACGGCATCCGCGAGCAGCGCCTCGGGCATTACCGCGACGTCGCGCGGGAAATTGCCAGGCGGCAGCCGTCCCTGCGCAAGATCAAAATCAATCAGGACAAAGTCGGGCATTGGAAGCAGGACGCGCTTCAGCGGCTGAAGGGAGAGCTTCCCGAAGCCAAATGGCCGGTGCGCACGATTCCTCAGCCGGAAGGCAGCGCCCTCGGAAAAGTTCTTGCGGCCTTCAGCAAGGCGGAACTGCGTGCGGGAAAACCCTGGGAAGCGACGCTCGAATCCTTTTTCGAAGAAACTTTCGGCGGCCGGCGTGACCTCAGCGCGATCGACCTGGGCAGCGAAGATCCGCCGCATTTCATGATGGGCCTGGCCGCGAAGGCCCGCGGTTTTATCCGCTCGGCCTTTGCCCTGCGCTACCGGTTCGGACAGGCCGGTCTGGACGAAATCACGCCTGCGGGCGAAGGTTTCCAAGCCGTGGAACGCAAAACCTGGACCGGACTTTACTCGGGGCTCACGCCTGTCGTGACCGACGCGGAGCTGCGGCATCGCTTCGACGTGGTCACGGCCAATGCGCCGCAGGGCGACGTGAACGAGTATCTTCAGGAAGCGCGTGAACTCCTCGCTCCCGGCGGTGTTCTGCTGATGCGTTTCCACCGCCTGAACACGCGGCTGGGCGACGTGCTGCAGAAGCGTCACGAGGCCTGGGGCTGGGACCTGCAGGTTTTCCCGCAGGGGCTCATCGGCTATCCGAATTCGCGCGATAATTTTCAATATGATTCCCTGTACGTGCTTCGCCCGAAACCAGAGCTTCGCACTTTAGGCGCGCCTGAAGGCTGGCCGCGGGATTACACGCTTCCCGAAGCGGTGCTGGAACCGGGACAAACGCTTGCCGCCACGTCCCGAGCTCTGGATCCCGAAGGCATGCCTTTGGACCTTCCGGAACGGCGCATCGTCAAGCGTCTCGGCGCGGGCCTTGCTTCCACCGTTTATCTCGTCGAAGACCCGGCGAGCGGCGAACGTTTCGTGGAAAAATATTTCGGCCGCATCAAGGGGGAGGGGAGCCTCGGAAAATCCGCCGTGGGCCTTTTCTATTCTTTGACGCGCGGCGCGCCTTTCGGCTACCGGCACAATCCTTTCGCGATTCTCGCGGCGTATAAAACCAATGTCGTGATCAACGACCTCTACCATTTGGACCGGGGAACGGACCAAGACTTCACGCCGCGCCTGCGCTATACGCGCTACGACGAGGCCACGGGTTCGTACGTCCAGGCCTACGACTACGTCGAGGGCCGGAAGATCCGCCTGGACGAAGTGCGGGCGGCCAAGGCTTTTCTGAACGAGCGGTATGCCTTTCTCGCCAAGCGCCTCGGGTTCTGGGGGCTGGCGCGTCAAACCGACACGCGAAATCTGAATGCCTTGGGCAACATCCTTCAGACTCCGGCCGGAGAAAAGGTTTTGGTGGACGTGGTTCCCGGCGTTCCGGGCGGCGTTTTCTGGCTGCTGCCTTTGGAATTTCCGTATTTTGTGCGGGGCCTGCTGAACGGCCGCTTGTTTCCTTTTGCCGACGCGATTGATTTCGCCAAGCTGCACCGCTTTGTCGACGGGCTTGCGGCGCAGGAGAAGGCCTCTCCGGAAACGGCCGCGGAGCTCCACCGCAGGATCGACGATCTGCGCCAAACCGTTTCCGAGTGGAGAAACGCGGAGCGTCAGTACCGGGGGGCTTACCGCCTGTGGGTTTTGCGCCGGCTTCTTTCCAAAATCAGGGACCTTTCCTGGATGAGACGCGCCTGGGGCTTCTTGATCGGGCTTCCCGGAAAAGGCCTGCGGGCGGCCGGACGGTCGATTCGGCATGCGGCCCTGTGGGTTTGGGTTCCGGCATACCGTCATGCATCCGTGATGCAATGGCTGGAAACCCGCATTGAAAAAGGGCTGGAGCACGGCGTAATCGATGCCGGAGAGGCTCACGACTTGCGCGCCGAAATCGCGCGCGGCCCGGCGAGGATGCTCAAGCTCCTGTCGCTTTATCCGGTTTACGCCCTTCCCAATCTGGTCAAGCCGCCGGGCGTCGGGACCGCGGTCAACGCCGTAAGCCTGATGGCCTTTTTCAGCACGTGGAACCCATGGTTCCTGGCCCTTGTTTTCATGGACGGCACGTACCGCGCTCTCGTGACGCTGGCGATGACATGGCGTTCTCCCGCGGTTTATGCGGCGCTGTTTTCTTTCGTTCCGACGCTTGGATTCGTGTGGGGGCCGGCGGCCGAACTGCAAAAAGAATACCCGCGGCTCGCGGCCTTTTTGCTGCGGAGCTACTTCTGGAAAGCGGGCGCCGCCTTCCCAGGCGTCGATACTATTTCCAGCCGCGCCATGTTCTACGCGCGCCTGGCAGGCATCCCGCTGGCCGTGAATCAGATTTTCCTGAACGTCCTCGGCGGGCTGGGCGCGCTCCTGAAAAGACAAAAGCCGCGGGCCGCGGCAGGGGAGCCGGCTCCCAAAACGGAACTGCGGACGCAGGATCTCGGCGCACCGGACCTTTTCGAGAAAAGCGAGATCGAAGAAATGCACGAGCGCCTGCCGCTCCTCAGGGAAGGGTGGAAGCATTGGGACGCCGCCGCCAAAGAAATGCTGCTCGAACCTTCGTTTCTGCTCATGCTCCTCGGGATCAAGCCCGGCTATTTCAAGTCCACTTTCGAAGAAGCGCCTCCGCTGAAATTTTTCGGCGCGGTCACGAAAGCATTCGACGAGCGCATGATGGTCGCGGTCCCGAACCGGGACCGGATGAACCCGCTCGCGGTTTCGCTCCCGCAGGCAGCACGCGCCTTTAGCCGGAACCGGGAGCTCCTGCGCGCGAACGGCCTTGTCCTCGACGACCGCTACCTCGACGCATTTGACGCGTTCGCGCAAGATCCCTTTTCTTATGATCCGTCCTACCTCGAACACTATATCTGGACCTTGTTCGGCCAGGCCGTGAAAAGCGATGCGGCGCTCGACGCTTTCATGGGCACGCTTTCCGGTTATCCGGCCGAAGACATCCGCGATTACATCCGCCTTGGCGGCCGCCAGCTGGCGCGCCAAGGCAGGCTGGGAGAAGCCATGACGATGCATGAGACCGAGTTCCGGAACGTGTTTTTGTGGGGGCGCAAACAGGGATCGCCCGAAGCCGAACGTCAGCGCGCGCGCTACCGGGCCGCGCTTTATTACGCCTACGCCCAGTTCCGCGGCTTCGAGGGCTTCCGCGAAATCGCGGAACGCATCGGGCTTCCCGCGGACGTTTTCACCGCGGACGTGCCCGCGTCCCTGAAAAGCGAAATGCGCCTGGAAACGATTTTGCTCGACGCGGCGAATGTCGCGGCGCTCCAGCCCAAAGAACTGGCAAAAAAAGGGATGTCCGCCGTTGAAATGGAAGGCATGGCGCCGATGAAAATCGATGAGGCCGGACCCGCGCTTGACAGCGTCCAGCGCATGATTGAAGACAAGTTGACGGGCGTCAAACAATTCCTCCTTGTTCTGGACGCGGATTCCAAAACCGCGCGGCTCTATCTCACTGAACCTCAGGAGCTGGGGCCGTCCAACGCGGACGCGCTGTCCGTTCCGGCCTTGGCGGCCCAGGGCGTTTCCCGCCTTCAGATCGAAGGCATGCCGGCGGTGGAACTCGCCTCCGCCGAAGCCTTGCTTGCCGGCGTCCGCAAACCCCTGCAGGAAGGAATGCTCGGACAGAGCAAAATCCTGCTTGTCGTTCCGCCGAAATCCGGCACCGCATTTCTCATTTACCGCGCCGCCGTCCCGGCTCCGGCGGAAAAAGCCTCTCCGGGCCTCGTGGAAAAAACCTTTTCCGGCAGCGGGCCCGGCGCGCGCGCCATTGACATGGTTTTTGACCGCGGCACGCTTGCGGCCCTCGAACAATACGACCGCGAGAACGGCGACAACGTGCTCGAGCGGCTGGAACGCATCGTGTCGCAGCATCCGGATCTTTCGAAGCTGAAGGACGGCAAAGGCAATCCTGATTTGTGGCAGCCGGGGGATTATGACGAGCTGGTCGGCGGCCAGGACATCAAAAGGACGGTCCGCATCCTCTTTAAAAAGCCGGTCATGATCGGAGGCGAGGCCGCGGACGCGATCGACATCACCGGCGTGCTGTTTTCCGATCAGAACCTGGGCGAAAACTTCCGCCACATCGCGGTCATCGGCCCGGAATGGAAGATGTATTCGGACCGGCCGGAGAGCGAGAGCCGGGCCACGGAGTTCAGCATGGACAGGGACGGCAAGCCGCTCCTTACGGAAGGGCGCTGGGCTCAGGTCGGCGGGCATGGCGCGGCCTCGGCAAAGAGGAAATTCTTCCGGGCGCGCGATATTCTTCCGGCCCAGGGGCTTCGCGGGCCGCTGGCCGCGGCCTACGGCGAGTATCACGTGAAGCAGGCCGCGGGAAAAGACATTCAGAAGGACGGCCTGAAGCTCGGCGTTTTTGTTTCCCTGCGGCGCAAAGATTCCCCGGGACGTTTTGACGAGCCCCTGAAAAAGATGATCCACGGATTCTATGAGGAATACGTGCGCCGCCGCGCCCGCGTTCCGCCGGGAGTTCCGATGAGTCTGGACGACTTGCTGCGGCGGGCCATGGCCCAGCCTCTGGATATGGCCCAGGACCGCCGCGATCAGGTGGAGATCGCCTCGCATTACGATTTCGCAAGCCTGTATCAGCGCTACGGCCGCGAAATCCGCGGGCTCATCGACAAGGAGCTTTATCCGGAGCAGCCGCATTGGGGCAATGTCACGATCGACATGAGCGGAAAGCTTCCGACCACCTGGCATGATCTCGGCGGCTGGCGCCTGGGGAATGATCCGGACACCGGGCCGCTCACGCGTGAACAAAAATTCGGTTATACCTATTTCGTGCTCTATAAGGCCTTGGCCGCGATCCAGGGGCATCTTTACGGCGATGTTCAGAAACCACTCTACATCAATCAAATCGTCGATCCGTACACGGAATTTTTGAAGGGCTTTTTCCACGACCAGCTCAGGAATCCGCTTTTCAAGCGCAGCGACCTGGGCTTCGGCGAGAACAACGAACCCGAAGCTATGGGCAAGGTCCTGTACAATCCGCGTTTTGACGAACGTTACCGCGTGCTGCGCCCGCTCGAACCTCCGATCCACGAACGCCGCGACGCGCCGTTTGTCCCGCTGCTGCGCCAGATGTTCGGCTTCGATGCCGCGTCCAAAACAGAGCTCCGGTCCGGAGAGATCGTGGTCCATACCGTGCGCAGCGATCCCGATTACATCGACCGCGTGAACCGGTTCCTGGGCAGTCCCGAGCATCCGATCGTTTTGAAAGGCGGGTATTCCCTCGAAGCGCTCGAGAAAATCCTCCGCGGCCGCGAACGCGTGCAGGTTCATGCGCTGCGCATGCTCGAAGAGCCGGAAAGCCAGTACGATCACTTTCATCCTTACGTGGACCGGCCCTCGAGCGAAGAAGCGATCGTCGCCGAAACTTTGCGCGGCTTGAAGGACGGCACGATCGCGTACGAAGAAAGCACCGGCCGTTTTTACATGGTCTTCGACAACAGCATGGGACGCCAGACCGAGCCGAACATGCGCTGGGTCGTTTTCGACCGGACGGGGAACGAGGTTCTCGCGCTCGCGCCTTTCCGGATTTTCTCGCGGCTCGTGGACGAAGGAAAAATCGACCGGCTCGACCGTTTCCTGGGAGAAAAGGAAGAACTGTACCGGATTCTGGACGAAGACGCCGGAAGCGGCGCCCGGACGGAATTGAGGCCGGATGCCGTTTCTCTGAGTTGGAGCGCCGCGAGCGCGGCTGCGGCGTCCCTTGCGGCTTACGGCGGCGCGGCCCTGGGGGCCGGAGCCTGGGGCGCGGTGCTGGGTGTCGTGCCCGTCTTTTTCCTGCTGCGCGCGGCCTATCAGTTTTTCCGCTTTCAAGCGCTCAAAGCGGCGCTGGGTTCGGAGACCGCGAAATACCTGGCGCCCGGAGCTTACACCCATGTGCTCGAACACAAGGATTATCCGCGGCAGGTCATCATCGCCAAGCGCGGCCCGCGGGCCATGGAGGCGCACATCGCGGTGCGCATGCCGCGGCTGACCGACGCGGGAGAAGGAAAAATTTACCGCGCGCTCGCGCGAAAAGGTTTTGCCGCCAGGACCGTTTACGCCGGCAAAGTGCGCATGGAAAACATCCGCATTCGCCTGACGGGCGCGGCCGGCGAAGACCGTCTTCTCCAGGACAAGCGCTATCCCAAAGATCAACTTTCGGTTTACCTGCAGGAACGCGGCATTCCGCTGAATACTTTCGTGAAAAGCCATCCGGGCCTGCGTGACCAGGTCACGCGCGATTTCCTGGATTTCATCCGCGCGATGTGGCGGGAAGGCTTCGTGGATCTGGACATCGGATTCCGGAATTACATGGTCCGGCTGGACGCGGAGGGACGCCCGCTGAAAAAAGACGGGCGCTTTGTCCTTGCCGTGCACGATTTCGGCGCCATCTACCGGCGGCCCGCCGCCGAAGAAGACCTTGTGCGTCTCCTGGCCGAATCCGGCGGCGCGGACGTGGCGCGGGGTCTTCTCCTGATCGCGGCTTTCACGCACAAAAGGGAAAAGGAAATCCGGGAGCAGCTTTTCCCGCATACGGATCTTACGCCCGCGATCGCGCTGCTCGAACGCGCGGAAAGGGCACGCGAAGGCTTTCAGGGGCTCGATGCCAAGGCACGGTACATGGCGGTCCTCAAAAGTCCCGAGAGCCGGGCGCTCGTCCTCAGGACGCTTCAGTCGATGGCCGCCGAAATCCACGCGCATGCGGAGCTCCGCACTTCGGGTGCGGAAGGTTTTCTCAGTGCCGGGCTTAAGGAAGCCCGGCCAGAGCTGCGTTCTTCCGAAACTCCAAACCTCGGCGGGGTTCCAAGCGTGACGTTTGAAGGCGACACGTACGAACTGGTGGATGAAGCCGCGCAGGCTTACTGGAATGCGGGAAAAAAGTTTGTCTTGAAACTTTTCGACGCGTCCGCGGATCCGGGCATTCCGGCGCGGATCCAGCTCATGCAGGAAAGTTTGAAGAAATCCGGCGTGCCGGGCGTGGAATACCTCCGGGCCGTCAGCGTCGACGTGCAGGGCGCGCGCAGGCCGGCTTTGCAGCTGCGGTTTTCGGCGGCGGACACGGAAGACGAGGTGCGGCGCCTGTTTTCGTCCAAGGCCCCTGCGCGTTACGCGGA
>DATJFP010000054.1 GCA_035495615.1 Verrucomicrobiia bacterium
CTGCATCAGCTGGGTATACTCCAGGGCATGGATTTGCCTTCCATTGATGAAGACGCCCGTGTTGCTGTTGCCGGAAGCGTCCGCCTTGAGCGGGCCGCCGATCTGCATGCCGGGATAAATCTGGCCGTTGTACGGTCCGCCCTGGTAACCCCAGAGTCCGGACACGGTATCGTACCAGTAATGGCCCGGCACGATCGGGCCGAGCACCTGCTGGAGCTGCACAACCTGTTCGGGGCTCAAATCAACATCGTTGACGATAACCCCGCTGCCCTGCGCGGCCGGCAAGGCCTGAGGCGCGCAGACAAGCAGGCCCAGCACGGCGGCTTTCCAAAAAAAAGCCCACGGCTTCGAGACTTTGTGAAGCGGTGCCTTCATGCGCCTCCGGGGGGTCGAGGAAATCAGGATTTCTTTTTGCCGGGCGCGGCTTCGGCTTCTCCGGGCTGAGGTCCGACGCCGTTGAAATAATCGATGTGCGCCTTGTACTGGTCGCAGCCTTCGTTCGTATTGCCGACCGCGCAGTTGCAGGCGGCTTCCTGCACCGCGACGTCGCCGATGTAGGAAAGGCGGCTCACGCACTGGCGGAACGGATCGGTCACGGCATTGATGTTTCCGGTGTTGCGGGCCACGTTGGTCGCGTTGTTGGCCTGCTCGGCAGCGGCCGCGGCATCAAGGGCGCGGAGCGCCTGAGTGGTCTGGTCCGCGCGGGCATGCGAAGGCGCCGTCAAAAGAAAGAAAGCCGGGACGAACAAAGCGGAAAGGATTTGGAAAGCGAACGAGAAATTTTTCTTCATAACCAGCTCCGGATGATGGGTTAAGGTGCCTGATTCAACTACCGACGGTAATATACCTGACGCCGGAGGCGTCCACCACAGCTTTTTAGACCCGAATGCCGGGTTTTGCCGTCGGGCAAAACCGGGGCCGGCCTTTTTCAGGCTTCCACCGATGGCCGCCGCCTCTGTTTCTCCTTAGACTTGAGCCATGGCCTACGATCCTCATGTCCAAATCGGAACCTCGGGCTGGATGTACAAACACTGGAACGGAACTTTCTATCCCGAGAAGCATGGCGGAGACAAGGAATCCTATCTCGGCTTTTACGCGCGGCATTTTAGGACCGTGGAGCTCAACAATTCATTCTACGGACTGCCGCAGCGGCAGACGCTCAAGATGTGGCGCGAAATCGCGCCGGAGGATTTCCTTTTCGCGGTGAAAGCAAGCCGCTACATTACCCACATCCGGAGGCTCAACACACCGCGCGCTTCGCTGGACAAATTCTTCAGGCGCGTGGCGCACCTGAAAGAAAAACTCGGTCCCGTCCTCTTCCAGCTGCCGCCGAACTGGCACGTGAATCTCGGGCGCCTGGAAACTTTTTTGAAGGCGCTTCCCAAAGGCCGCGACTACACGATGGAATTCCGCGATCCTTCGTGGCACTGCGAAGACGTTTACGGCCTTCTGGAAAAATACGGGGTCTCGTTCTGCATTTTCCAGCTCGCGCGATTTCTGTCGCCTATCCGGGTCACATCGAAAATGGTTTACGTGCGTCTTCACGGGCCCACGAAAGAAAAATACAAGGGAAGCTACAGTCACCGGCAGCTCGAGGAGTGGGCAACGCGCATCCGCGCGTGGCGGAAAGAAAAGCGCTCGGTCTACGTTTACTTCGACAACGATCAGGCCGCTTACGCCGTGAGAAACGCCGCGGAGCTCAACGTCCTCCTCGGCCAGGAAACCGGCGGCCGGAGCGTGGACGTGAAGAAAAAAAAGAATCTCCCCGAATACAATCCCGATGCCGCCCGCTGGAACTTCGACCGGGCCGCTTAGCGCTGCTTTTTGTGTTTTTTCTTCCGGGGCAGAAGGCGTTTGCGGCGGGACAGGAGCGCCAGGGCGAGAAGCCCGGACGCGGTAAAGATGCCGAGCTTGTCCAGGCCGCGGGCACCGAGCGACAGCATGAAAAGCGCGAGAAGGACGGAAAGAAAAGCCGCGCGGGCCTTGCGCAGGCGGTGGTCTTTTTTGATTTTGAGATCGCCGCGGACGATCAGCGCGCCCCAGCCGATCCAAAATCCCGCCAGTATTAATCCGACCGTCTGAATGATCACGCGGCCTCCGGAATCGAATCCTGAAAACGCTTCGTATTATAAAACGGCGCGTCCCGTGAAAAATTCGAGCATGATTTTGTTCAGGAGCCCGGGCTTTTCCTTGAGCGCGGCATGGGAAGCCCCGGGCACGATGGCGAGCTGCGCGTTTTTGAGCGCGCGGAACATGCGGACGGAATGCTCGTGGCGGATCATGTCGCGGTCGCCGGCCACGATCAGGACGGGCGCCTTAATCTTCTTCAGCATACCCATGTTCCATTTCGGCTCCGTGAGCCAGAGCCTGCGGCATTTCTCGAAGACTTCGTAGAAATGCGCGGGATCATCCGGCGAATACGCCTCGTAGCGCGGGTCCACGCCGGAAACTTTCTGCTTTTTCAGTTCGCGCTGGAAAGACGGCTCGCAGCCGGAATGATGGATGTTGCCGCCCACGGAAATGAAACGGTCCACGAGGTCGGGACGGCGAAGCGCGAGGCGGAAAAGAAGGTTCGCGCCGTCGCTGTAGCCCATGAGCAGGGCTTTTTTGATTCGCAGCGCGTCCATGAAAGCCGCGGTCTGGCTTGCCATGGCTTCGTAAGTGTAGGGGCCGGAAATGTCGGCCGTGTGTCCGTGGCCCGGGCGCTCAGGCAGGTAGACTTTGAAGCGCCGCGCGAAAAAAGGGATCTGGTGGCGCAGGCCGTCGATGCAGGAGAGGCCGCCGTGCAAAAGAAGGAGCGGCTTTCCCCTGCCGTAGACTTCGTAATAAATCCGCGCCCGTCCCGCGCGCACGATGCGGCCTTTGCGGCGATTCCCGGCCAGGCTGAAAAAAGACGGCGTCAGTTTCATGGAGCGCATTCTAATCGGCGGCGCTCCCGTTGGCAAACCGAATGTCAGCGGTGGGAGGGCGGCTTGGGATTCAGCGTGATCAAGGGATCGGGCAGCCGGCCGTCGATCAGCACGTAGCCTTCACGGCTGAGCCATCCGGTCGCCATCAAGATCGTCTCTTGCGGCGCCTTGATGCCTTTGCACAGTTCCTTCAAAGAGGCCGTTCCCTCGTGAGAGTCCAGATAACGCCAAATCTCTCCCGCGCATAACCCGATCCACGTAATCATAGAACCTCCCGAAATGCCTGAAGAAGGAATCGCCGCTTTCATCTTAGTTCTCGTCGTGCTCTTCCTTTTCGGCTTTTTCGTGCTTTTTATGCCACGTCTTCTTCCATTCTTTGTACTTGGTCATCTGGTCCGCAGAAAGGACCTGGCCGAGCTTATCCTGCTTTTCCTTGTGCAGCGCTTCCGACTTGGTCTTGAAGTCTTCCATGATGGTCTTGACCTGGTTCGCCTGGTCGTCGGTAAGGCTGAGCTGCGTCTTCATCTCCTTCACCCGATCGTCCACGTTCATGCCCATTTCATTGGCATGCAGCGGCGCGGCCATCACAAGCATCAGCATCACTAAGAATAGACTCTTTTTCATGAGATTTCTCCTTTAAAGATATCACTTTTTCTTGTGTTTGAAAAATTCAACCTGCCTTAATCTTTTTTGGGCCTCCTTCTTGGTCGAATAGGGGCCCCCAAGGTTTTTCCCCTTTTCCGATTTGACGGAGTAACCCTTGGCTGTTTTGACGATCATAACCCCCTCCTTATTCGCTTAGGCGGCAATGATGCGGAAGCGTTCTTTACCCCGCAGGTAAACCTCGAACCACTGCGTGGTAAGGCGCGCGACTTCCTCGAGCGCGCCGGGTTCTTCGAAAAGGTGCGTGGCGTTGGGGATGACGATGAGGTCCTTCACCGGCGCGGCTATTTTTTCAACCGCGATTTCGTTCAGCGTGGCAAGAGGCATGTCCTCTCCGCCGACGATGAGGAGCGTGGCGGCCTTCACTTCGCTGAGCCCGCGTCCCGCGAGGTCCGGTCGTCCGCCTCTCGAGACGACAGCCCTGACGACGTCGGGCAGCTTCGACGCGGCGACAAGGGCCGCGGCCGCGCCCGTGCTGGCTCCGAAATAACCCATGACGAGCTCGCCGGGATAAGACACGCCGCAATAATCTTCGAGCCAGTGCGTCGCGCCAGTCAGGCGGTCCGCGAGCAAGTCGATATTAAAGCGGACCTGGGCGCCTTCGGGATTTTCCCTGTCCTCCTCGTGCGTGATAAGGTCCATCAGAAGCGTGCCGAAACCCGCCCTGTTCAATTCGGAGGCGATAAAACGGTTCCTCGGACTGCGGCGGCTGCTGCCCGCGCCGTGCGCGAACACCACGAATTCACGCGTCCCGCCTTCGGGAATGCTGAGGATTCCCGGCAGGGCAAAAGGTCCGATCTGAACTTCGGTTTCATTCTTGATGGCCATATCTCTTTTCATAGAAGGCTCTCCTCCTTTTACAGTGGGTTCAGGTTCTTGGTGATTAGGCGGCCTTTTCGAGCCCAGACGTTTTTTCCCAGGATTTCCGCCGGCTGTAATGCAAAGCCTCTTCGATGTTTTCTTCGAGCGCTTTCTTGGGATCGTAGCCGGGACAGTCCCACACGTCTTCCTTATTAATGGAAACGTAGAGCCTCGACTCCGCGGAGCCGATCCCGGTGATCCACCGGGGATCGAGCAGCACTTTTTTCGCGGCCGACCAGGTCCATACGTCGACGATGAGATAGCGAATGCTCCAGGTTTTGGTGCCGACCAGGAAGTCGTCGACGTGGCCCATCTTGCCATTGAGCGCCTCGATCGGGTAGCCGCGGACTTCCTCGTAACTGCAAAGATGCGGATCGGCCTCCGATGTTTTGCGCCCCTTGACCGGATGCGTGCCTTCGTCCGAGGCATGAAGGCCCGCGAGCCAGAACGGCCATTCAATATAGCGGCCGAGGGGCGCTTCCTGCCGGTGGGAAGCCGGCTTTCGATCGCCCTTCAGCGGGCTGCGGCGGATTTCCTCTTCGGTGAGCGGCGTCTCGAGCCGCGCCATGAGCTCATCGGGGACTTTGAAAACCGACGGGCTCAAAAGCACCTGTTTGCGCCCGAGCCAATGCCCCGTCTCGATGACGAAATGGCGGAGAATCCATTCCCGGTCGTCGAAATAATAATCTTCGATGCTGCCGATGGCGCCGTCTTTGGCTCTCAGGGTGAAATGTCTCAGGGATTTAAGCGTGATGAACATGACGTCCTCCTTGTTGCGGAACGGACGGCCGTTCCGGATTTCAGCGCGGTCACCTCAATAAGAAGCCGGAGGATCGCTGGCAGGAAAACTTTCCTGGGAAGATTCGTCCACTTTCCAGTCTCCGGGTTTTCCGTCTTTCTCATAGGTCCCGACCAGCTTGGCTTCGGCGAGGATGTGCCCTTTCATTTCGTCCAGCAGACGCTGGCGCGTGATCGCTTGTTCGGGGATGGGCAGCTCGCGGTCGAGCGCGTAGACATGGAAAATGTAGTGATGCTTGCCGCTCGGCGGCATCGGGCCGCCGTAGCCGACTCTTTTAAAGTCGTTCACGCCCTGGCGCGCGCCGCTTTGCAGGACGGGCATGGGCTGGACGTGCGGCTCCAGATGCGTTTGGGACGGCTTGAGGTTGAAAAGCACCCAGTGCGTGAAATTACCGCCCGGCGCGTCCGGATCGTCGACGACAAGCGCGAGACTCTTGGCATCCTTCGGCACGTCGGCGATGTCCAGCGGCGGGGACTGGTCCCTGCCTTCGCCGGTGAATTCCCGCGGAATGGCCGCCTGGTTTTGGAAAACGGGGCTCGTGATGTTCATGTCGTCCCTCCTTTTAATTCGCGGAACGGATCAGGCGGCGCGGGAAGCTTTCGAGCCGTCCTGCCATTGCGTTCCCCAATATTTTTCCTGGCTGTAATGCGAATAAAGCTCTTCTTCGTACGCGCGCTCGAGCGGAATCCGGGAATAGTACAGCGGACTGCCCTGGATTTTATTTTTGTTGAGCGGCACCGCGGCTCTGCGCCGGTCCCACATGAATTCCCGGATCCATTCGGGCGCGAGCAGGACTTTCCGTCCCGCCAGCCAGTCGCCCGTGTCCACGACCGCGTAACGGATGATCCACGTCTCGTCGTCCACGAGAAAATCGTGGATGCTGCCGATCTCGCCGTCGATCGCGGAAATCCGGAACCCCAGGATGCTTTTGACGCTGTGAAGCGGCTCGCCCGTCCACGCCGGCGGCGGCGCGCCCGGCGCGCGCGCAAATTCGGCGCCTTGCCAATACGGCGCCCAGCCGTAATGGCGGTGCAGGCTTTCCTCGGCCTGGCGCGTGACATCGCTCGAAAGATCAAGAGCGGGACTGCTGTTCACTTTTTTCCGCGTGACGCCCGCCGGAAGCCGCGCGTTCCACCAGTCGGGCTTTCCCAGCACCGCCGACGCGATGAGCACCCGCCGCCCTGAGGGCCAATCGCCCGTATCGACGGCAGCGTAACGGATTTTCCAGCGCTCATGGTCGAAATAAAAATCGTCGATGTGCCCCAATTTTCCTTCCGGCACCGTCACGGCGGTTCCCGCCGCTTCTTTCACGCTCTTGATCATGTCTCCCTTTCCGTCATTTTCAAGCGCTCCGGGACACTTCCTGAACAAGCTCGGCGATTTTGTCGGGTCCCTCGAACGCGATATCCGCCTGGGAGACGATGCCGCAGCAGCGGCCTTTGTCGTCCACGACGGGAAGTCTGCGAACCTGATGCTCTTCCATGAGGGCGCAGCATTCTTCGATTGTGGCTCCCCGCCCAACTGTCACGCAATGAGGCGTCATGCATTCGCCGGCCGTGAGCTCCAAAGGATTCAGGCCGCGCGCCACGGTCCTGCACGTAATGTCACGGTCCGTAAGTACGCCCATCGGCCTGAGGTCTTCGTCGAGCACCGGAATCTCACCGCAATCCGCCTCGCACATTTGCCGCGCCACGACTTGAAGTCCGTCGCCGGCGCCGCAGCAAGCCGGGTTCTTCGTCATGATTTCTTCTACCCTGGCCATATTTCCTCCGTTCGTTTGATCCTGAGGATGTCTTTTCCCGAGCTAAGATAACCCGCCGCGGGAATCCCGACCATCGGGCAAAATCGCATTCGCGGATAAGACATCCGCTGTGGCTTCCCGGCTTTCCCGATAGCAATCCCCTCCGAAGCACTAGCGGCAAACCACGGCGGCCCGGATTTCCCGCGGGCCGCTTCTTCCTTAAGATGCGGTTAAAAACGGAACTCTTCACACGGGGGTCGATCATGAGAAAGAAAAACAGAGAAGAAGCGCGGGAAACGGAGCAGCAGACGATGGTGGCCGAAGCCAAGCCCATTGAAATGCTCAAGCAGGACCATGAAAAAGTGAAGGAACTTTTCGAGCGCTTCGAGCAGACCGAAGACGAGGACGAGCAGGAAGAAATCGTGACGCAGGCGATCAAAGAGCTGAAAATCCATGCCGCGATCGAAGAAGAAATTTTTTATCCCAAGGCCCGCGAAGAAGCCGAAGGTGAGGAAGAACAGGAAGACCAGCTCGACGAAGCCATCGAGGAGCACCACGTCGTGCACCTCCTGGTCGCCGAGCTCGAAAAAATGAGCCCGGAGGACGAGCGGTATGCCGCGAAGTTCTGCGTCCTTGCCGAGACCGTGAAGCATCACATCGAAGAAGAAGAAAACGAAATGCTGCCTGAGCTGGAAGATTCCGAGGCCAACAGCGACGCCGTGGGCCAGGAAATGACGGAACGCAAGCACGAGCTCATGGCAAATCCGGACGACGCCAAGCAGACCGAGGCGAACAAAAAGACCTCCGGAAAGAAAAAAACGGCGCACCGCTCTTCATCGAAGCGGCGCCATTGAGATCCGGGGACATCTAGAGACGAGGGGTCTGGGGACCTGCCGGCTTGATGCGGCGGGAACCTGGGCTCCGCGGGATTGTCAGGCGGGATGACGCTGGAGCAGTGTGAAGAGCTCTGAACCAACCGACTCGCTGGCGACAGCGACTTCAAGCGCCCCCGCCTTTTTCAATTCCTCCGAGCCCCGCGCGTCGTCGGCCGTCATGATGAAGCGCGCCTGGGGCGCAACCCTCCGCAGCTGCGAAAGAAGCCTTGCCCCGGTCGTTCCCTTTAAATAAGTGTCGGAAAGCGAGCAGATGACAAGGCGCGCTTTTTCGATGCCCAGGTGTTCCAGCGTTTCCGCGTGCGCGAGGTCCGCGTAACGGAAGACGAATCCTCTTGCCTGCAGCGGCCCGGCGAGCGCCTGGTTGAAATCGACGGCCAGCAGCTTCGCTTTCAGCGCGGGCAGCCTCTGTTCCAGTTTGTCGAGAAACGCCAGCCCTTCCCGGAAGCAGCCCAGCAGCACGATCTCCGGCTCGAATTTTTCCTCGCGCATTTTTTTCTCGCGCATCTGCGACGGCCGCAGCAGGCCGAAGACTTTCATCACGCCGGCCGCGATGCGCCCATTGAAAAAAATCAGGTACGTCGAGACGACCGACGTCATCAGCATGGACGTGAGCACCAGCGTCTGGAGCTGCTGCGACACGTGGCCGTAGCCGATGCCGAGCGCCACGATCACCAGGGAAAATTCGCTGATCTGCGACAGATTGAGCGCCGTGACCACGCCGATCCTGGCGCCGTTTCCGAAAAGCGCGGTCACGGGAATCACGGTGACGAACCGGCTCAGCACCACGACGATCGCGACGCCCACGGCCCCGGCCAGGAGCCCGGGTTCGGGAAGCGGCATCTTCAGGCCCAGCGACACGAAGAAAAGCGTGACGAAAAAATCGCGCACGCCGATCAGCTTCGCGATGACGTCCGCGCCGTAAGGATAGGCCGCGAGCGAAAGCCCGGCGATCAGCGCGCCCATCTCCTTGGAAAGCCCGGCCCGCTCGGCAAGGCCCGCGAGCACGAAGCACCAGGTCATGGCGGTCAGCAGGACAAGCTCCGGCTTTTTCGCAGCTGCGGCAAAAATCCGGTTCAGCACGTGGCGGCTCATCACAAAAGCCGCGGAAGTCAGCAAAAGGCCAAGGCCGATCGAGCGGATGACCGCGAGCCATTCTGGATTGAGAAGATTGGGCTGGAACGCCATAAACAGCATGGCCCAGATGTCCTGCAGGACAAGCACGCCGACCGTCAGGCGCCCGGCCGTCGTGTTCACCTCGAATTTGTCCGCGAGCAGCTTCACGACGATGAGGGTCGAGCTGAGCGCGGTCGTGACCGCGAGATAAAGAAGATCGTAGCGGCCCGCGAGCACGCCGTCTTTGAAATAGCCCCAGCCGAACCAGCCGTAGAGCGCGAGGCCCAGCGCGACGCAGCCCACGAATTGCACGAGCCCGAGCGTGATCATGCTGGGCCCCATGCGGAAAAGTTCCTTGAGATTGATTTCGAGCCCGATGATGAAGAGAAGGAACAGCAGTCCGATTTCCGAAATCAGCTCGATGCTCTCCGAGCCCGTAACGAGGCCCAGGCCCATGTGCCTTCCGAGCAGAATGCCGCCGGCCACGTAGCCGATGATGAGCGGCTGGCGCAGGAGCCGCGCGCCGTGCGCGCAGAGCGTCGCAAAGATGATGCTGAAGGCGATGTCTTTCAGCAGCTCAAAGGCATGTTCCATGGAGGCTCACTCTCCCAGATAAGCGGACTGGACCTTGGGGTCGGCCAGCAAGTCCTTTCCCGTGCCGTGCATCTGGATGCGCCCGCTCTCGATGACGTAGGCGTAATCGGCGATGTCCAGCGCTTTGAAGGCGTTCTGTTCCACGAGCAGGATCGTAATTCCGTTCTCATGGATTTTCTGGATCAGCGAAAAAACAACTTCCACCATTTTCGGCGCGAGGCCGAGGCTCGGCTCGTCGAGCAGTAGAAGCCTCGGCCGTCCCATGAGCGCGCGCGCCATGGCCAGCATCTGCTGCTCGCCGCCGCTCAGGTTGCCGGCCAGCATTTTCAGCCGTTTTTTCAAAATGGGAAACAGTTCGAGCATCTCTTCCATGTCTTTTTGCGTTTCTTTGCCGCGCGAGCGCGTATACGCGCCGAGATCGAGATTCTCTTGCACGGTCAGGTGCTGAAACACGCGGCGGCCTTCGGGAACATGCGTGATGCCCTGGCGCACGATCTGGTCCGGCGGCATTTTCTCGATGCCCTTGCCTTCGAACTGGATCGT
>DATJFP010000055.1 GCA_035495615.1 Verrucomicrobiia bacterium
TTCACGTTCGTCTGTTTGATGTAGAGGACTTTGCCCACCAGGATGCCGCCATTGGCGGAAACGAAACGGCCGGGCTCGAATACCAGGCGGAACTTGCGGCCCTTGAAAAGCGGCAGGATTTTTTTGGCATACTGCTCCGCGGTCTGCGGCTTTTCGTCGCGATACACGGCACCGAGGCCGCCGCCCAGGTTCAGGTAGTCGATCTTGAGCTTGTAACTTTTTTCCACCTGGTCCACGAACTTCAGCACCTTTTTGAACGCGAGGAAAAACGGCTCGGGGCTCAGGATCTGCGATCCGATATGCACATGGATCGCGCAGAAGCTGATGTTCGCATACTGCTTGTTGCGCGCGAGGATCCCACGGGCGGTTTCCATGTCGATGCCGAACTTGCTCTCGGCCTTGCCGGTCGTGATGTGGTGGTGCGTGTGCGCGTCGACGTCCGGATTCACGCGCAGCGAAACGCGCGCCGTCTTTTTCATTTTCCTGGCGATGGCATTGATCAGGTCCAGCTCCGGCGCGGACTCGACATTGAAAAACAGGATGCCGTAAGCCAGCGCCGCTTCGATTTCTTCCGGCGACTTTCCCACACCTGCGAACACGATCTTCTCCGGGGCGCAGCCCACGCGCTTGGCGCGCGCGAGTTCTCCGCCGGAAACAATGTCCAGGCCCGCGCCTTTTTTGATCACGGCCTTCAGGATCGCTAGATTGGAATTGGCCTTCATCGAATAGCAGATGAGCGGCTTCACGGAGGCAAAGGCCTTCTGGATCTTCGTGATGTGGTCCGTGAAGGTCTTGTAGCTGTAGATGTAAGCGGGCGTTCCCGTCTTTTTGACGATGTCCGCCACCTTCACATTTTCGCAGTAAAGTTCGTTGCCTTCGTATCTGAAATCGTGCATGGATATTCCCCTGATTATTTTTTCTTGAGGCGCAGGCCCAGCGCCGTGGCCCAGCGGCCGAGCTCCCGGGACACGTTCGCCGGATGCGTGCTCCCGACGGTCTTTTTGGACCGGACGGAAACCGAGGCATCGAAAATTTTGTAAACGTCTTTGTCGAAGACCGGTGTGAACGACCGGAACTCCTGCAGCTCGAGCTCACCCAGATTTTTCTCCTCGGCCGAGGCATGCGCAACCATTTGACCAACAAGGCTATGCGCCTCGCTGAACGCCATGCCTTTGCGCACGAGGTATTCCAAGATGTCGGTCGAGAAGATCGCGTCGTCCTGCACCGAGCGCTGCAGCGCGGCCGGGACGAATTTCACGCTCGCCACCGTGAGCGCGAGAAGCTCCAGCGTGAGGACGGTCTTGGCCAGCGCGTCGAACAGCTGCGGCTTGTCTTCCTGAAGGTCGCGGTTATAAGCAAGCGGCAAGCCTTTCTGGATGACGAGCAGCGCCTGGAGATAGCCAAAAATCACGCCGCTCCGTCCCCGCGTCAATTCGAAGATGTCCGGGTTTTTCTTCTGCGGCATCAGGCTCGAACCCGTAGCGAACTGGTCGTCCAGCTCGATGTAGCCGAACGGTTCCGAATTCCAGAGGATGAAATCCTCCGAAAGCCGTGAGAGATGCATCCATAAAATGGAAAGCGCGGCGAGCGTTTCGGTGATGAATCCCCGGTCGCTTGTGGCCGCAAGGCTGTTCGGAGCTATGCGGCTGAAGCCGAGTTCTCTCGCAAGAAATTTCTGGTCGAGCGGAAGCGCAGAGCCCGCCAAGGCCGCGGAACCCAGCGGCATCACATCGAGACGCTTCTGAGCGTCCCGGAGCCGGCCCGCATCGTCTTCCAGCATTTCGACGTAAGCGAGCAGATGATGCGCGACAAGCACCGGCTGCGCCTTGCGCAGGTGCGTCATGCCGCTCACAAGAGAATCGCCCGCGTTCGAAGCGGCCTTCACGAGCCCCTTCTGAAGGCTTTGGACGGATTCCAGCGCCTGCGCGATTTTCTTCCGGAGATAAACCCGCGTGGACGTGACGACAAGATCGTTGCGGCTGCGGCCCGTATGGATTTTCTTGCCGAGGCCGCCCACTTTCTTTTCCAGCGTCATCTGGACGAGCGTGTGGATGTCCTCGTAATCCTTGAGCCATTGCCGGTCGAGCGCGTCGTCGGTGAGTTTCGGCGCGAGTTCCTTGCCGGTTTGCACGAGGGCCCGCACCAGTCGCGCGGACTCCGCCTTGGAAATCAGCCGGATGCGGCCGAGCATTTTCGCCCAGGCCACGTCGATTTCGATCTCGGCTTCGAGCAGTTCCTTGTCCACGGCCAGCGAATAGCTGAAGTCCTTCAGAAGCGGATGGGCCGGTTTTTTGAACCTCCCGCCCCACAGGGCCTTCGCATTTTTATTTTTTTTTGCCATGGATTTTCCCGATCAGCTCAGCGCCATCTCCTGCAGCGCGGGTTTCTTTTCCTTTTTCGCGGACTTTTTCTTGCCGCTCATCATGCCTTCGTACGGCATGCCCCAAACCTTCATGAAGCCCTGGGCCGCCTTGTGGTCAAACGCGTCATGGGCGGAATAGGTCGCCAGCTTCTCCGAATAAAGCGAGAACGCGGATTCCCTGCCCACGCAAACCGCGTGGCCTTTTTCCAGCTTCACCTTGATTTTGCCGGTGACGCGGCTCTGGTTCACCGCGAAAAACGCGTCGAGCGCCTGCTTCAGCGGCGTGAACCACTGCCCGAAATAAACGAGCTGCGAATACTTTTCGGAGAGCACGCGCTTGTAGTGAAGATATTCCCGGTCCATAACCATGCTCTCGAGCTCCGCATGCGCCTTCAGCAAAATCTCCGCGCCCGGGGCTTCATAGACTTCGCGGCTCTTGATGCCGACGAGCCGGTTTTCAATCATGTCGAAACGGCCGACGCCGTATGCGCCGCCGATTTCATTCAGGCTCTCGATGAGGTCGACCAGAGTCTTGCGCGCGCCGTTCAGCTTCACGGGAATGCCGTTCTCGAAATCGATCGTGATGTACTTCGGATCGTCCGGGACCTGAGAAATATCTTTGGTCATGACGTAGGCGTCTTTCGGCGGTTCGGTCATGGGATTTTCCAGGATTCCGGCTTCGATCGCGATGCCCCAGATGTTCTTGTCGATGGAGTACGGGCTGGCCTTCGTCGCGTCGACCGGGATGTTGTGCTTCCGGGCGTAATCGATCTCCTCTTCGCGGGACTTGAATTCCCATTCGCGCAGAGGCGCGATGATGCGCAGTTCCGGCGCGAACGTCCGGACGCCGACTTCGATGCGGACCTGGTCATTGCCTTTGCCCGTGCAGCCGTGCGCCACGTATTCCGCCTTTTCCTTCAGCGCGACTTCCGCGAGACGCTTTGCGATCAGCGGCCGGCCCAGCGCGGTGGCCAGCGGGTATTTGCCTTCGTAGCGCGCCTGCGCCCACAGCGCGGGCATGAGGTACTCTTCCGCGAACGTCTGCTTCAGGTCTTCGACGATGACTTTTTTGGCGCCGCCGGCAAAGGCCTTGCGCTCGAGCTTTTTCTTGTCTTTGACTTCGCCGATGAACGCGGAAAAGCAGACGACGTCGAGGTTGTATTTGTCCTGGAGCCACCGGACCGCGCAGGAAGTATCAAGACCGCCGGAAAATGCGAGTACGACTTTCTTTCTCATTGGAATCTCCTCTAAAAAGTGGAATGAAGAAACAAAAGGACTGCTTTCTGAATATGCAGGCGGTTTTCCGCCTGGTCGAACACGACCGAATTTTTGCTTTCCATCACGTCGTCGGTGATTTCCTCGCCGCGGTGCGCGGGAAGGCAATGCATGACGATCGCTTTTTTTCTGGCGAGATCCATGAGCTTCTTGTTGATCTGGAAGCCCTTGAATTCTTTCAGCTTTTTGTCGCGGATCTTTTCTTCGCCCATGCTGACCCAGACGTCCGTGTACAGGACGTCCGCGCCTTCAGCCGCTTCCCTCGGATCGTGGGTGCCGGAAATTTTCGCGCCGGTCTTCGCCGCGATCTTCTGCGCCAGGTCGAGGACTTCTTTCGCCGGCTCGTGCTTTTTGGGCGTGGCGTAGCGGAACGTCCCTCCCAGGTGCGCCGCGAGATACAGCAGCGAATTCATGACGTTGTTGCCGTCTCCGATGAAGGCCACGACGGGCTTCGACAGGTCGGAAAAATGCTCCCGGATCGTGAGATAATCCGCCAGCGCCTGGCACGGGTGTTCCCTGTCGCTCAGGCCGTTGATGACCGGCTTCTGGAAATATTTCTCGAATTCCGTGATGGTCTCGTGCGCGAACGTGCGCATGATGATGCCCGCGAGGTAGCGGTCGAGGACGCGAGCCACGTCGCGGACTTCCTCGCGCTCGCCCAGCTTGATGTCTTCGGGGCCGAGATAAACCGTGCTGCCGCCCAGCGAAAAAATGCCCGCGTCGAACGAAACCCAGGTCCTCGTTGAGGGTTTTTCGAAAATGAGCCCGAATTTATGGCCGCGCAGCGCGTTCTGGAATTCCTCGGGAAAGCGTTTCACTTCCTCGGCGAGAGAAAGGATCTTCTCGATGTCGCGGATTTTCAAGTCGTTGATGGAGATCAGATGCCGCCTCATACGGCCTTCGCCTCCGCGTACGCTTCCTGGAACGACTCCTCGAGGATTTTCACGGCCTTGTCGACCTGCTTCTTGGAAACGGTCATGGCCGGCATGATCCTGAGAACTTTATCCTGCGTGCAATTGATGAGAAGGCCTTTTTTCCGCGCCGCGTCCACGACAGGGGCGCCGGGCTGCGACAGTTCCAGGGCGCACATGAGGCCGAGCCCGCGCGCGTCCGTAATCACGCTGAACTTTTCCTTGAGGCCGCTCAGCTTTTCAAGAAGATACGCGCCCATATCCTTCGACTTCTTCAGGAGGCCATCTTTTTTGATGGCGCGGAAAACGCCGAGCGCGGCTGCCGTCACGAGCGGATTGCCGCCGTACGTCGAGCCATGTGAGCCCGGGCCGAACACGCCCTTGGCGACCTTGTCATTGATCACGAGCGCGCCGATGGGGACGCCGCCGCCGAGCGCCTTGGCCAGCGTCATGACTTCCGGTTCCACGCCATAATGCTGGAACGCGAACATCTTGCCGGTGCGGCCCATGCCGGTCTGCACTTCATCGAACATCAGCAGGATCTTTCTCAGGTCGCAGAGGTAGCGCAGGCCTTTGATGAATTCCTCGGTCGCGATCTGGACGCCGCCCTCGCCCTGGATGGGCTCGAGAAAAATACCGATGGTCTTGTCCGTCACCGCGGCCTTCACGGAATCCAGATCGTTGAACGTCGCATAGCGGAAGCCTTCGAGCAGCGGCTGGAAGCCATTCTGGATTTTGTCCTGGGCCGTCGCGGCCACCGCGCCCATGGTGCGGCCGTGGAAGGATTTCCGGAACGTGATGATCTCGTAGCGGCTGCCGGCACCGAATTTGCGCGCGAACTTGATCGCTCCTTCGGCCGCTTCCGCGCCGCTGTTGCAGAAAAAGGTTTTCGCCGGAAACGCATGATTCGAAATTTCCTGGGCGAGCTGCGCCTGTTTGAGATTCAGGAAATTGTTCGAGATGTGCAGGATCTTCGAGGCCTGCTTCTTGACCGCGCTCACGACGGACGGATGACAATGCCCGAGCGCGGAAACCGCCCAGCCCGGGAAAAAGTCCAGGTACTCATTGCCTTCCAGGTCCCAGACACGCGAGCCCTTGCCCTTGACCAGGCACACGGGTATCTGGGTATACGTCGGAAGAATGAATTTTTCGTAAAGCGACTGCACTTCTTTTGTTTTCATTTATTTTCCTAGCCCGGGGAGGAGAAAGCCTACAGGGTGATTTCGGTCCCGATACCTTTGTCCGTGAAAATTTCCAGAAGCAGCGAGTGTTTGATGCGTCCGTCGATGATGTGCGCTTTTTTGACGCCGCCTTCGAGGGCCGTCATGCAGGCCTTGACCTTGGGGATCATGCCGCCGCTGATGATTTTTCTGTCGATCAAGTCCTGGACGTCTTTGCACTGGAGCGACGAGATAAGCGAATCTTTGTCTTCGACGTTGCTCAGGATGCCGTTGACGTTGGTCAGCACGACCATTCTCTGGACGCCCATGGCCGCCGCGATCGCGGCCGCGGCATCGTCCGCATTGACGTTATAGGCATGGCCGCCCTCGTCGATTCCGATCGGATAAATGACCGGGATGATGTTGACCCCTGTCAGTTCTTTCAGCGGGGAGATGTTCACGTACTGGACCGCCCCGACATAGCCCACGTCGCCGTTTTCCGTGTGCTTGGTCACGTGGATGATGTCGGCGGAATGTCCGGAAAGGCCGATGGCGCGCGCCCCGAATTTGTTCAGGTCATGCGCGATGTCCTTGTTGATCTCGGCCAGAGTCTCGATCACGGTATCGATCGTGGCCTTGTCGGTGACGCGCAGGCCGTTGACGAACTGGCTCTTGATGCCCTTCTTTTTCAGATTCTCGGTAATGTGAATGCCGCCGCCGTGGATCAGGATGGGCCGGATCCCGACATAGTTCATGAAAACCAGGTCGTGCAGCACATTGTCGCGGATGCCTTCGTAGGTGAGCGCCGCGCCGCCGTACTTCACCAGAAACTCCTTCCCCCGGAACTTCTTAATATAAGGAAGGGCTTCGATCAGGATGTCCGCTTTTTCGACTAATTCTTGCATGGCTTCCGGGCCCGTTGAAAAATGCCCGCTCCTCGTTGGTCGCTCTTCCTTTAAGAGTAAGAGCCGTTGATAAGCACGTACTTGGTAGTCAAATCGGAAGTGATGAAATCGGCATTGCCGCGGCCCTTGCCGATCACGACCGTAATGGGATACTCGCGCCGCTGCAGCACCTTCCGGGCCTTGGGAAGATTGAGCGCTTTCATCCTGCCCTGGTGCACGACGGTGACGTCTCCGAACGTGATGCTGAGATTGTCGGGATGGAACTGGACGCCGCTCGCGCCGACCGCGGCCGCGATCCTGCCCCAGTTCGGGTCCGCGCCCGCGAGCATGGTCTTGAAAAGCATGGAATTGGCGATCTGGCGCGCCGCCCTTTCCGCGTCGCTCGGGCTTTTCGCGCCCCGGAGTTTCAGGGTGCACACGTGCGTGACGCCTTCGCCGTCCTTGATCATTTCGTACGCGATGATGCGGCAGACTTCTTCCAGCGCTTCCCGGAAAAGCCGGTAGTCGCGGTCGACCTTGTGCAGCACGGGATTTTCGGCCTCGCCGTTGGCAAGGACGAACACCATGTCGTTCGTGCTCATGTCGTTGTCGATGGCAATCTGGTTGAACGTGTCGTCCACCGCGTGCCGGATGGCGCGCCGGAGCAGCGACTTGGTGATCGCACAGTCGGTGGTGATGAACATCAGCATGGTGGCCATGTTCGGATGCACCATGCCCGCGCCTTTCGCGCAGGCGCCGATGGAAACTTTTTTCCCGCCGAGCATGAAAGAAAGCGCAACCTGCTTCACGGTCCTGTCGGTCGTCATGATGCCCTTGGCCGCGGCGCGTCCGCCGTTTTCCGTATTCGCCAGCCTCTTGATCAGCGTGGGAATGGCGCGCTTCAGCCGGGGCGTAGGAAAAGGAATGCCGATCAGGCCGGTCTGCGCGATGAGCACTTCCTCGGGAAGATAGCCCAGCTTCGTCGCCGCTTCGGTCACGCAGTCGTGCACGGCCTGCTTGCCCACGTCGCCGTTGATGCAGTTGGCGTTGCCGCTCGAACCGAGAATCGCGTGGTGCTTGGCCGCCTTGATCGCCTTCATGGAATGAAGGACGGGCCAGGCCTTGAGCCGGTTGGTCGTGAACGTTCCCGCGGCCACGCAAGGCGTCCGCGACACGATGAGAGAACAGTCGTATTTGCGCGGATTGCGCTTGATGCCCGAATGGCAGCCGCTGGCAAAAAAACCCAGGGGCGTCGTGACTGTTCCGTTTTTATGCTTTTCCCAAAATGGCTTCACCATGCGTTGAGTCCTTCTCTCTCAGGAAAGCCGAAGCAGACGTTCAGGTTTTGGACCGCCTGGCCTGACGCCCCCTTCAGCAGATTGTCGATAGCCGTGACCACGATCACCCGGTCGGATGCCGGATCCACGTGGCAGCCGATGTCGCAATAATTCGTGTGCTGCACGTCCTTCAAGGACGGGAATTGCCCGTCGGCCTTGAGCCGGACGAAAGGCTCCTTGTGATAGGCCTTTTCAAACACCTGCCGGATTATCTCCGGGGAGGTCTTTTTCTTCCGGCGCACGTACATCGTGCTCAGGATGCCCCGCGAAATCGGCAGAAGATGCGGTACGAACGTGACCTTGACGGCCGCGCCCGCGATGTCCGACAGCGTTTGTTCGATTTCCGGCGTGTGCTGATGCTTGCCCACGCGATAGGCGTAAAAGTTGTCGTCCAGCTCGTAGAACTGCGTGGCCATGTTCAGTTTCTTGCCCGCGCCGCTCACGCCGGACTTCGCGTCGATCACGATCGAATCTTTTTCGATCACGCCTTCCTTTAAAAGGGGCGCGAGGCCGAGAGCCGCTCCCGTGGGATAGCATCCCGGGTTGGCGATCATCTTTGCGTTCCGGATTTTTTTCCGGAAAAATTCGGGAAGGCCGTAAACCGCTTCCTTCAAAAGGCCGTGGGTCTCGTGCCGGACTCCATACCACTTTTCATAGACACGGTAATCGCGCAGCCGCAGGTCCGCGGAAAGATCGATCACCACTTTTCCGGCTTGCCGCAATTTTTCCGCGGTCTTCATGGCCTCTGTATGCGGGAGGCAAAGAAAAAAAACGTCGCTGGAACGGACCAGTTCGCGGAACGAATGTTTTTTGATGCGAAGATCGATTTCCGCCGGCAGGCTCGGAATCAAGGACTGGACCGGAAACGATTCTTCCTGCCGCGTAGTCAGGGCGCTGATCCGCGCGTAAGAATGGCGCAGAAGAATTTTGATTAATTCTACTCCGGTATAACCCGTCGCTCCGACAATGGCGCAATTTAACATTTCCGTCGCCCGAGGCCCCAAATCCAGGCGCCTTCGGACATAAACCTCCATGAAACAAAGGATTATAGGAAAGGCCTCCCGCCTTGTCAATTAAAGCGAGACCCTTCTCCGCCTGAGGACCTTCCAAGCCGCAAAAACAGGCAAAAAGGTTGACGAACGGCCCAAGAACCCCTATTTTGTAGATCAAAAGGGACCCAATTCCTGAAAACCCCCGTTTCCAGGCATTTTTTCCCTCCTAAAGACCCCATGTTCAAAAAGCCAAGCCGCTCCAAAGCATTGACCGGAGCCGTGTGCGGGATCCGTTTCCGTTCACGGAAGCTCCTGGACTCTGCCCTGACCCATCCCTCTTACCGGCACGAACACGAACGGCTCTGGGACCTGGAAAACTTCGATCGTCTTGAATTCCTGGGCGACGCAGTGCTCAACCTCGTGATCTGCAAAAAACTCTACAAACTTTTTCCCGAGGCGCATGAGGGAATCCTCAGCCGCATGCGCTCGACGCTGGTTTCCCGCAAGATCCTCTCGCGTATCGCGCGCCACCTGCTGCTCGCGAAAAAAATACGCATCGGAACCAGCGCGTGGAACCACCAGGCGCTTGCCCGCGATAAAATCCTGGCCGACAGCTTCGAGGCCCTGATCGCCGGGCTCTATCTCGACCAGGGATTTGCCGCGACGGAAAAATTCCTTCTCAAGCAGTTCCTGCCTTACATGGATGCGAAACGGCTTCTGCGTCTCGACCCAAACCCCAAAAGCGCATTGCAAGAAATCTGCCAGAAAAACTGGCAGAAGCTTCCCCGTTATCTTTTTACGGCGGGGCCGGAAGGCGTTTCGGTGGAAGTCCAGGCGCATGAAGACTGGAAAGCGACGGCCGTCGCGAAAACGAGAAAGATGGCCGAGGAAAAAGCGGCGCGCACGCTCGTGCGCCTGCTGCGTCAGGAGTTGGGGGCCGGCGCCGGAGCAGGCTCGGCAAAAGCGTCTTCGGGCAGGAAATTGCGCAAGGGCTGACGGTCCCTTTTTTTCAGAATGTCTTTGACCAGGTTCGAACGCACGTCCGGGTCCGGTTTCAATTCCGGTCTCTCCAGATAACCGGACAAAAGCAGCGGAATGGGCCCCAGGAATTCCTTTTCCGCTTTGGCCTGTTCGTCGGGCACGATGAACTGCGAATTGACATAAGTCTTCATGCGGTAATTCAGCAGTCCGTCGAACCCCAGCTCGCCGCTCGCCTGCACCGTGAAGTCCTCACCCAGGATCGCCAGATTTTCCGCCGTGAATTTCTTGTTCTTGATCTGGAAATCCGCGTGCATGTCATGGAACAGCGTAGCTCCGGAAGCCTGGGACTCCAGGCTGGAAAGCCCCTGGATTTTGGCCGCGGTCCCCAGCAGGTCGAACGTGTGGAATTCCCCGTTGGTCACAAGCAGCGTCCCGTCGCCTTCCACCGCCGGCTGCCAGTCCATGCCGGCCTGGTAGGTGCCGCGGACATTTCCTTTCAGGAAGAGATTTCCGTCCATGAGTTTCTGGGCCGCGTTTTCGCCCGAGTACGAGAGCTTCAGCCGGGCAAGGCTCAGCTTCTGGACGTTGATGCCGCCCTCATAGGTGAGCCCGCCGGTTTCTGCGAATGCGCCTTTAGCCTGAAGCTTGACCTGGCCTTCATACGCTTCGAATTTGAGCTCCGGCATTTCCCATTTGCCTCCGCCGACTTTTATGCCGAACGAAAAATGGGCCGCGGATTCGCCTTCCGGGAAGAAACTTTTGACGCCGTTTTCGGCTTCGGCGATTTTTTTGCGGCCGTCTTCGGAAATCCACGGCCCGGCCAGCGCGCCGACCGTTTCGAGAAGACGGTAAGGCTCCACTTCGTCGGAAGAGACCTGGGATTCCACGACCGGGATCTGGTTGAGATTGTAGACCGACAAATTGGTCGTCAGCGCGTGCTCGCCTACGGAAAACCGGCTCTGCCGGATTTCCAGGGAAAGCGGGCTGATGTCCATGGACAGCTGCACGTTCTCGATGCCCTTGCCCGAAGGGTCTTTGATGCTGCCGTTTTCGAGGCTGACGTTGAACATGTTCGAGGTGTTCTGGACCTTGCCGAGATTGCCTTTGAAATTGGCCAGCACCTTGATGCCGCCAGTGAGAGCATAACCTTGCAGCGGCGGGATCAGGTCCTGCCATCCCGCGACATCGAATTTGTTGGTGATGACGTTGAGCTGCCCCTCGCCTGTTCCCAGATTGAGGTCGGTCACCGTCCCTTTCAAAGTAGCGCCTTTCAGCCGCGCGGAAAAATCTCCGGAGAGAACATGGCTGTCCTGCAGCAGGTAATCAAAAGAAAAATTGAGCGGCAGGTCCTTGGGCTTGGAGAAAAAGCGGGCGTACGTGAGCAGCGCGGGCGACAAATCCCAGTTCGCATGGACCGACAAATGGTCCCAGGTCCCGGAAAAAGACATTTCCAGGTTGCTCTGCCCGGAAAAGCCGACATTGAAAGGAATCAGCTCTTTCAGGTTGATGAAATAATGCGGGATATTTTCCAGGACGACTTTGGTTGCCGAAACGCGCAGGTCCTGGATTTCCTTGGTGCCCACGCGCACTTCCCCGCTCGCGGCCAGATCGCCCATGGGCAGATGCACCGCGAACTGATCGATGTCGAGGACTTCCGTTTCCGGGTTCCAGCGGTTTTGCGCGGAAAATGCGATGTCGAATTCCGGCGCGGCGGGCGCGTTGGGATCGTCCGAGAGCTTGTAGGAAAAATTTTTGACCTGGGCCTCGGAGCGCAGCTGCAGCCACGGCTCGCCGCCGGCCTTGGTCAACGTCCACAAAAGCGAGGCCCTTCCGGATATCGGCACCACGCCCAGCATTTGTTTGACGGTTTTTTTGAGCAGCCCCACCGGAATGCCGTCGAACTTCCAGAAAAGCTCCATGGCCAGCCCGTTCCAGTTCCATTCTTCAAGCGAATTCGTGCGGATCGTGCCTTTCATGGAAAGCGCGTTGGGCGCGCCTTCGAAAGAGCCCGTCAGCTCCACACGCACGGGTGCTCCCTTGTGCACCGGGCCTGACCGGACGCGCAGGTCGCGGAACGGGACGATCTCTTTCTGGAAAATGCCGGCGGCAGGAAGCTCGAGCGCGCCTTTGGCGCCCGCCAGATCGAAGCCGCGCACGCGGAAGCGCCCGAACAAAAGAGGAAAACGCGCTAGGCGTATCCTAAGTAGATCGGCCTGCAGGTCGAAGGCCGCGGGTTCCAGCGAATGAAGTTTGACGTCGCCGAAGTTGACGGCAAGGAAAGGAAAGTAAGACACCTCGAACGAACCGTACTTGAATTCCCCGGCCGAGGCCTTCTGGATCTTTTCAGCCAGAATTTTTTCGATGGGCCGGGAACGGAAGATAAAAGGCGGCGCGGCAAACAGGACGACCGTGACGAGCACGCTCACGATCGAAACGGCCGTCAGGATTTTGCGCGGATTCAGGACAAGTTGTTTTTTCCCGCCGGCAGGCTTTTGCGGCGAGTTGGGATCGGAGTCGGAAATGGAAGATGTTTGCTCGGAAACCGTCATCAACCTCTCGGGATTGTTGCGGAAACTCGAAAATCCCGTCTCCGTTAAAAGGATGGAACGCCGTTACTGGCCGGTACTGGAGGGGCCCATCGGCGAGTATTCGTAATCTTCAAAAAACGACGAACAGCCGGAAAGAATCGCAAGCCCCAAAAGGCCAAGGAAGGAATAAAAGAGAATCCGCTTCATTATCTCTTGGTAAACTGGAAACGCCTGCGGGCGCCCTTGCGTCCGGGCTTCTTTCTTTCTTTTTCGCGGGGGTCGCGCGTCAGGAAGCCGCCCTGGCGCATCATGGAACGCAGCTTGACGTCGTAATCCAGAAGCGCGCGCGCAATGCCGAGGCTGATCGCATCGGCCTGGCCCGCGATTCCGCCGCCCACGACCTGGGCGCGCACGCGGAAGCGGTCGAAAAGATTAGCGGCGCGCAGCGGCTTTTCAGCAAGCGCCTGGATGCTCTTGCGGCGCAGGTACTCATCACAGTCGCGTCCGTTGACCTTGAATCCCTTTTGTCCGGGGAAAAGCCACACACGGGCGATGGCTGATTTTCTGCGTCCAGTTCCGTAAAATGAATTAGCTGCCATAAGATTCCTTAGAGATTGATCGCGACGGGCTTTTGGGCCTGCTGGCGGTGGTTTTCGCCTTTATAGATGCGAAGGCGTCTGGCCATTTCACGTCCCAGCTTGTTGTTGGGAAGCATGCGCGTCACCGCGAGGCGCAGAATTTCTTCCGGCTTCTTGACCCGGAGATCCTCGATGGTATAAGTGCGGAGGCCGCCCGGATAGCCGGTGTAATGGGTGTGGACCTTGTCCTGCTCTTTTTTTCCGGACAAGTAGACCTTCTCGGCGTTCACGACCACGACCTGGTCGCCCGAAAGCTGGTCGTAGGCAAACACGCGCTTGCCCTTGCCGATCAGGAGCTCAGCGATCTTGGTGGCAAGGCGGCCCAGGGTCTTTCCCGAGGCGTCGACGAGGTAAGTCTGGCGCTTGAAATCTTTCTCAGCAGGACGGAACGTTTTTTGAATTTTGGCTGTCTGGTTCATAAAGGTCGTGTATTCTACCAAGGCTCCTAGGTGGTGTCAAAATCTTTTATAAGGTTTCCCCAACCCGCTAATAGCTCACTTTCAGGAGCGTCAACCCCTGCGGTGGAACGGTTTTACCGGCTTTTTTGCGGTCTTTGGCCGCAAGGATTTCCGAGATTTCCCGGACTTCCATGCGCCCGGCCCCTGCATCCACAAGCGTCCCGACCAGGTTTCGCACCATCTTGTAAAGGAAGCCGTTCCCTTCCACCCGGACCCGCACGAGCGGCCCTTCGGCCGTGACGTCGAAGCGCCGGAGAGTCCTCACGGTCGATCCCTTTTCTTTCTTCGCCGGATCGGCCGCGCAAAACGACCGGAAGTCATGCCGGCCTTTCAAGAGCCGCGCCGCGGCCCGCATTTTTTTCAGGTCCAGCGCCTGCGGCACGTGATACGTTCTTGCCGCAAGCAGCGGCGATCGCACCGGCGAATTCCAAATGCAGTATTCGTAGACCTTCCACTTCGCGCCGTAGCGCGCGTGAAAATCCGCGGCCGCTTCGCGCGCTTCGACAACGGCCACATCCCGCGGGAGCAGCGCGTTCAAGCCGCGTTTCATCTGCGGCGCCGGCATGGCCGAGCCTGTCTTGAAACTAATCACCTGCCCGGCCGCGTGCACACCGCTGTCGGTCCTGCTGCTCGCGCCCTGGATCTTCGTGGGCGCGTTCAGCAGCTGCGAAAGCGCCTTCTCAAATGTTTCCTGAATGCTCGGCTGCCGCGGCTGGCGCTGGAAGCCGCAATAGGCGCTTCCGTCGTACTCCACCACGAGCTTGATCGTTCTCATCTCGAACCGCGAAAAAATCAGCGTTTCGCGGGCTGAAGCTTCGTCTGAAACGCGATCTCCGCGATCTGCACCGCATTCAGCGCCGCGCCTTTGCGGAGCTGGTCGCCGCTCACAAAAAGCGAAATCGCTTTCGGATTCGACGGGTCCTTGCGCAGGCGTCCCACGAGGATGTCGTCCTTGCCGCTCGCGTCGATCGGCATCGGAAAGAGGTTCGCCTTGCGGTCGTCGACGAGACGCAGGCCCGGCGCTTTTTCGAGCGCCTGCTGCACTTCCTTCAGCGAGACTTCGCGGTCGAATTCCACCCAGATCGATTCCGAATGCGCGCGCATGACCGGCACGCGGACGCAAGTCGGGATCACGGGGACGGCTTCGTGAAAAATCTTGGCCGTTTCCTTCATCATCTTGGTTTCTTCTTCGTTGAAGCCCGTTTCCACGTCGACCGCGCTGTTGTGCGAGAAAAGGTTGAACGCGATCTGGTGCGGGAACACGTTCTTGGTCGGCTTCTTCCCTTCCAGGATTTCGCGCGACTGGGTTTCAAGCTCCATCATGGCTTTCGCGCCCGCGCCGCTCGCGGACTGGTACGTCGAAACCACCATCTTCTTAATCTTGGCGATCTGGCGCAGCGGGTTCACGGGCACCAGCATGATGATGGTCGAGCAGTTCGGGTTCGCAATGATGCCCTTGTGCTTAGCGATGTCTTCCGGATTGATTTCGGGGACGACGAGCGGGACTTCCGGGTCCATGCGGAACGCGCTGGTATTGTCCACAACCAGCGCGCCGGCCTTCACAGCCGCGGGCGCGAGCTGTTTGCTGACAGAGCCGCCGGCGCTGGAAAGCACCACGTCGATGCCGTTGAAGGAATCCGCCTTGGCTTCCTGAATCGTGAGCGTTTCGCCGCGGAACTTTACTTTCTGCCCCGCCGAACGCGCGGACGCGAGCAGACGCAGCTCAGCCACGGGAAATTTCCTCTCATCGAGGAGCGTGAGAAATTCCTGGCCCACGGCTCCGGTAATGCCCAACACAGCCACTTTTAACGGGTTCATGTTCTTCTCCTAGCCTTACGGCTTGATATAAGAAAGCACGAGGTCGCCCATCTGCGTGCAGCCGGCTTT
>DATJFP010000056.1 GCA_035495615.1 Verrucomicrobiia bacterium
GAGATCGCAAAGACCACCGGTAAAACAATTTCGAGGAAAGCTGTTCTTGAGACATCCTCTGCAAGCGTTTTGGCTGAACTCTTAAAACAATATGATTGGCAATTGACATCCATGACGACCAGGATGATTGAAACTGCGCTCAATGATTTTGCCGCGCTTTCTTCACGCTTGACGGCGTTCCTGGAAATCAGCAAACGTATCAAATCTGCTGCGTAAAAATATTGGGCTGGTTGCCCTCGATTTCGCCCTCGCTCGGAATTTTAGGCCTAAAAAGCAAAGAAGCCAACGTCGTAAGTGACGTTGGCTTCTTTGTTTAACTGGTAGCGGGACCAGGATTTGGCCACTACGTCCCGACGGAGCGGGACTGCGTAGCCTCCCCTCGGTCGCTGATGCCGGTCTTTGACTTACGGCTTTTCGGGCCATGAGGCCCGCGCTTCCTCGCTTCAAATCCCGGCACCGCTCAAAAAAAAAGAGACAGGCAGAAATGCCTGTCTCTTTTCTACAATTGGTAGCGGGGCCAGGATTTGAACCTGGGACCTTTGGGTTATGAGCCCAACGAGCTACCGAGCTGCTCCACCCCGCGCCGTTGTTAGGTACCTGGAGAGAATAAGTCCGGAAAGGTGTGCCCTGAAGTGTTGGTTATTATAGCGGGGCCGGAAGGTTCTTACAAGGTTTGTTTTCCGGTGCAAAGACGGCAAGAAGTCAGGAACGGTAATTCATGCCCTTGGGATCGTAAACGCGCGGGGAAGGCGTTGGGGACGGAGACGGCGCGGGTGTGCCGGGAGCCCCCTCTTTTTCCGGGACGAATTTATAAACCATCTCGCCGGGGCGGACAAGGCCGAGCTCGTCGCGGATGACCTTCTCCAGATAATTCATGTCGTTCCGGAGAAGGTCGCGCTCTTCCTGGAGCGTCTTGATCTTCTCGTTCATCGAATCCAGTTCGCGCTTGGTCTTGTCTTCCTGGATCTTGAGGTCGTGGTATTTCGAAAGCACCGGCAGGTACACCCAGAAAAAGACAAGCGTGATGCCGGTCATCATCCAAAGGAAGATGAAAGGCTTTCTCACGTCCGAGCGACCGCGAGATTTTGAAGGCGCGCGTAAACGGCCTTTGCGCCGAGCTGTTCTTCGATGCGGAGAAGCTGGTTGTATTTCGCGATGCGGTCGGTACGCGAAAGCGAGCCGGTCTTGATCTGGCCCGCGCCCGTGCCCACGGCAAGGTCGGCGATGAACGCGTCTTCGGTTTCACCGGAGCGGTGCGAGGTCACGACGCCGTAGTCGGCCTTCTGCGCCATGCGGATGGCTTCGAGCGTTTCGGTCACGGTGCCGATCTGGTTCACCTTGATCAGAATCGCGTTGGCCGCGCCCATGTCGATGCCTTTTTTCAGGCGTTCGGGATTGGTCACGAAAAAGTCGTCGCCCACGATCTGGATGCGGTCGCCGAGGGTCTTCGTGCATTTCACGTAGCCGTCCCAGTCGTTCTGGTCGAGACCGTCTTCGATGGAATAAATGGGATACTTATCGATCCACTTGGAATAGATTTCCACCATCTCGTCCGCGGTGAAAAGTTTCGAGGGATTCGACTTCCAGAACTTGTAGCCCTTGCGGCCGCCTTCATCGAAGAGTTCGGACGACGCGCAGTCGAGCGCGATCTGGATCTGGCTGCCCGCCTTATAGCCGGCGGCACCGATCGCTTCCATAATCACTTCAAGCGCTTCCTCGTTGCCGAGGTTCGGCGCGAAACCGCCTTCATCGCCGACGGCCGTGACGTGGCCCTTCTTTTTAAGGATACCTTTGAGCGCGTGGAAAATTTCCGTGATCCAGCGCAGGCCGTCCGAAAATTTCTCGGCGCCGACGGGCGCGATCATGAATTCCTGGAAATCAATTTTGTTGTCCGCATGCTTGCCGCCGTTGATGATGTTGGCCATGGGAACGGGCAGCGTGTATTTCTTGTTCTTATGAAGGTTGCCGATGTGCTTCCAGAGCGGAAGGCCTTCGGATTCGGCGGCGGCGCGGCAGGCGGCCATGGAAACCGCGAGGATACCGTTCGCACCGAGCTTCGCTTTGTTCGGCGTGCCGTCGGCTTCGATCATGAGCTGGTCGAGCGCTTTCTGGTCGAGGGCGCTTTTGCCTTTCAGGACTTTCGCGAGGACTTTGTTGGTGTTCGCAACCGCTTTTTGGACCCCTTTGCCGAGGTAGCGGGATTTGTCGCCGTCGCGGAGCTCGACCGCTTCGTATTCGCCGGTGGAAGCGCCGCTCGGAACCGCCGCGCGTCCTACGACGCCGTTGGCCAGAAGCACGTCCGCTTCGACCGTGGGGTTGCCCCGGGAATCCAGGATTTCGCGAGCTTTGATTTGGGTAATTTTAGGAGAAGAAGCCATGGGTTTTTCCTTTTCTTTGCCCTTGCGGGAGTCGTTTGAATATTCGGGGATTATACAAGCGGCGGAGGATGGGTTCAACCCTCTTACAGCGTCAAAGGCTGCACTGCCATCGAGCAGGCCTTATGCATTTTTAGCCTTGGGGACACGCCTGAAGGCATGTCCCCGTCCATGCTTACGGTTGGACCGGGGCCGCGGCTTTTCCGTCTAGCAGCAGTTGGAGCGCCGCGGGATAAATTTGGTATTCGACCGCATGGACTTTGGCTTCGAGCGTCTCCAGCGTATCCCCCGCAGCCACCGGCACTTTTCCCTGCAGGATGATTTTCCCGGTATCCACGCCCGTGTCCACAAAATGGACCGTCACGCCGGTTTCTTTCACACGCGCCTCGAACGCATCCTTGATGCCGTGCGCGCCCGGAAAAGCCGGAAGAAGCGAGGGATGGATGTTGATGATCCTTCCCCAGTAGCGCAGCACAAAGGTGTCGGACAGGATGCGCATGTAGCCGGCCAGCACGATCAAGTCGATGCCCGTGAGCTCGAACTGCCGCACGATCTCCGCCTCGAATTCTTCTTTTGACGCGAAGGCCTTGCGGTCGACAAGCACCGCGGGCACTTTCAATTTTTCCGCGCGCGCGAGAACGCCGGCGCCCGGCTTATCGCAAATGAGCAGCGCGGCCTGGGCCTTGACGCGCCCGGCCTGAATTTCTTTTACGATGTTCTCGAAGTTGCTTCCGCTGCCGGAAGCCATGAAAGCAATTTTTTTCAAAGTTCGCTCTGGTCCTCTTCGTCTTCCTGTTTTGCCGAATACAATTTCTTCCGCCCCGCTCCCGCGACGACGATGACGATTTCGCCCTTGGCCTCGCGCTTGGAAAATTTCTCCAAAAGCTGCGCGAGCGTGCCGCGCGCCACTTCCTCGAACTTCTTCGTCAGTTCGCGCGCGACCGCGGCCTCTCTATTACCCAGGACCTCGAACAAATCCGCGAGCGATTTGGCAAGCCGGTACGGCGATTCGTAAAAGATCAGCGTCTCTTCATAGCCCGAAACGCGTTCGATTTCTTTTTTGCGCTTCTGCGCCTTTTGCGGCAGGAAGCCAAGGAACGCGAAGGCGTCCGGCGCGAGCCCGCTCGCCACAAGCGCGGTCACCGCGGCCTGCGCGCCCGGCAGCACTTCGACCTTGATCCCCCGCTCCAGCGCCGCGCGCACGAGATCAAAGCCCGGATCGGAAATGAGCGGCATGCCCGCGTCGGAGATGAGCGCCACGTTTTCACCGCGGCCCAGGCGGTCCAGGATTTCCACGCGCTTGTTTTCCGTACTGTGCTCGTGAAAGCTGAGGAGCGGCTTCTTGATTTCGAAGTGCTGGAGCAGGCGTCCCGAGTGCCGCGTATCCTCGCAGGCAATGCAGTCCGCGTCTTTGAGCGCGTCGAGGGCTCTCAGGGTGATGTCGCGCATGTTGCCGATGGGCGTGGGGACAATGGTCAGCATGATTCTTCCGGCGGAAAAAAGCGGCAGTTAACGGTTTCTTTCCAGCACGTAATCGAGCAGGCGGTCCAGGCTGCGGCGCGCGGGACCTTCTTCGAAAACCGCCAGCTCCTGGCGCGCCTTGTCGCTGAATTCGCGGGCGCGCTTCATGGCGTACTGGATGGCGCCTTCTTCGCGAAGCATGCCGGTCAAGGCCTGCAGGCTTTCGGGCGTCATGGGCGAACGGAAAATCTGCTCCGCGGCTTCGCGCTTCTTGCCGCCGGAAACCGAAAGCAGGTAAATGAGCGGCAGCGTGAGCACGCCGGCCGCGAGATCCGCGCCGAGCGTTTTTCCGAACTCGTCTTCGTTGCCGGTCAGGTCCAGGCAGTCGTCCACGATCTGGAACGAAATGCCGAAATAGCGCCCGAAATTCTGCAGCGCCTGCGATTCTTTTTCGGAAGCGCCGGCGAGCAAACCGCCGCCCGCCGCCGAGCACGCGAGAAGCGACGCTGTTTTCTTGTCGATGATTTCGAGGTATTCGTCTTCGGTGAGCCGGAAATTGTTACGCTCCTTCAGCTCGTGGATCTCGCCGTCGCAGACTTCCCCGGCGGTCTTCAGGAAAAGCGCGACGATACTTTGATTGTGCGTCTCGAAAACGGCCTTGATGGCCTGATCGTGGAGATAATCGCCGACCAGCACCGCCACCTGCGGCGACCATTTCAGGTGCACGGTCTCGAGGTTGCGGCGCAGATGCGCGGCGTCGATGATGTCGTCGTGGATGAGCGTGGCGCTGTGAAAGATCTCGAAGGCCGAGCCCAGCCGCGTCGCGCTTTTTTCGGGTCCGGACGCGCTGCTTTTCACGGCGGCGCCGAGCAGCGTGAGCGCGGGACGCAGCAGTTTTCCCTTGGCGGAAAAGAAATAACGGACGACAGCCTCGGTCAGGTCGTTGCGGGTGGAAAGGATGTCGAGGATGGTGTCGGGAACCGCGGCAAGCTGTTTCTCCACCGGGAGATAGATTTCTTCGAGGGTGATGGTCTGGCTCATAAGGGCGCCATTATAACAGAATCCCTTTAAACTCGTAGAGGAAAAGATGCGATAATTAGAGAAGTTTCCGCTGAAGAAAACAGCGGTTCGGGCGTCGAAAAAGGGAGAGGGTTTCCAATGAAATTCCGTCAGAGTGCCGTGATCGCAGGGCTTGCCGCCTTCATCCTGTTTCCGCTTTCCGCGGAGGCGGGCATCAAAAACAAAGGCGATGACGCCGTCTCTCTCGAAGTCGAGAGAGATTCCGGTTTTACCCAGCAGGTCAGCCTTTATCCCGGCCAGACCATCGACATTCCCGAGGGCGCCACCGCCATCCGGATCGTTCCCCGCTCTCTCAGCACCCGCGGGGACGAAAGCATCGAAGTCGTGATCACCGAACCCAACGGCAATTCCTCGACGCTCAAGGAACCCGGCCAGTCCTACAAGCTCGGCACCCCGCCGGACTCCACAGCTGAACCCGCGGCGCTCAAGCCCGGCAAAGTCACCAACAAAGGCAACATCAACGTCGACATCGTCATCACGCACGCGAGCGGGCTCACCGACGAGCGCCAGATTTACGTGGGCCAGCCCGTGGATTTGTCGGAAGACGTGACCCAGGTGCAGGTCCTGGCCAACAGGCGCCTGCGCGGCGACGAGATCGTCAGGGTCTCGGTGAACATGCCGGACGGCGAAGTGGTCCAGATCACGAGCCTGGGCGGCATCGCGAAATTAAAACAAAACGGCAGCTGACCGCTCAGCCGCGGAGCCGCGACGCGAGACGGTCGAGCCCCTCGCGGAACACCGAAGGCTCCGGCAGCAAGCTCACCACCGCGTAATCCCCGCCTTCGAAATCGAAAAAATATCCGGGATGCACGAACACGCGGTCCCTTTCCAGCAGCTCCAGCACCCACTCCTCATCGTGCCGGCCTTGGGGCAGCGGCGCGACCGTGTACCAGCCGCCTTCCGCGGCAAGAAACCGGAGCGGGCCTTTTTCATCCCGCGCGGCCGCGTAATTGCCGCGCACGCGGTCCAGGATTTCGCCGGTGATGGCGGGCTGCGAACGAAACCATGCGGGCAGCGCGTTTTGCGGCGGCGTGCCCGCGGACAAATACGTGTCCGCGATCACTTCCAGGCGGCGGAGCGCCTCGACCCGCTCAGGCCCCGGGCCGCTGACCACGATCCATGAAATTTTCATCTGGGGCAGGCCCAGGATTTTGGAGATGCCGCTCATCGTGAACGTGAGCGTTTCGGTTTCTCCCGCGAAGCTGGCCGGTGCGCGGCCGGACTGGAGCGGGTAATCGAGAAATACCTCGTCACAAACGAGCGCCAGGTTGCGCGTAAGGCAAAAATCGCGCAGCCTCGTACGCGCGGCCCCTTCCATGTAATTTCCCGTGGGGTTATTGGGATTGACGAGGATAAGCCCCTTGCAGGTTGCCGGAATATCCGCTTCGAGCGGCGCCCAGTCCACGGTCCAGCGGCCGTCGTAAGACAGCGGGTACGGGATCAGCTCCGCGTCGTGAAGGCCCGCGAGATAATCGAACAAAGGGTAGCTGGGTTTGGGCGCCAGCAAACCGTCGCCGGGGTCCGCAAGCAGACGGAAAATAAAACCATAGGCCTCACTGGTATTGGCCGTGAGAAAAACCTGCTCGGGCTCGACCGCGATGCCTTTGCGGGCATAATACGCGCAGACCGCTTCCCGCGCTTTCAAAAGCCCGCGCGGGTCGGGCGCGTACGTGAGATTGGCGGGATCGCGGAAAGCTTCCAGAAGCTCCGGATCGAGATAAGAAAACCCGCAGCGCGTAGGGTTGGATTCCGTGAGGTCGAGAAACGGTTCGCCGCGCTCCCGCAGTTCCTGCAGCTTGGAGGCGATGCGGTTGGGCGAAGTGGCCCAGCCCGTCCGGCGCGAAAATCTCATGGCGGGCCGCCGATGAAAAAGCGGTACGTCGTGGACGTCCCGTCGGAACGCAGCATCTCGTCGAATTTCCTGCGCAGCCACTGCTTGAAGAGTTTGCGCGTGAACGGCACCATGATCAGGATCGCGATGCAGTCCGAGATCACGCCCGGCGTGATCATCAGGATGCCCGCCAGAAAAATCAAAAACCCGTCCATCATTTCTTCCGCCGGGACGCGTCCCGCGCGCAGCTCGTTCTGGATGCGGGAGAGCGTGCGCATGCCCTGGATGCGCATGGCCGCGGCGCCGGCAAAGCCCATCACCAGGACAAACGCGAGCGTCGACCAGAACCCGAACACTTCGCCCAGCTTGATGAGGACAAGCATTTCGACGAACGGCAGCGCGATAAAAACAAAGAGAAGCCTTCCGAACATTATTTCTGTTTCCTTTTCATGAGTTCCGCCGCTTCGAGCAGGTCCGCGATTTTCTTCATCAGCTCTTCGGGCACCAGCGGCTTGGCGATGAAACTGTGGATTTCCCAGTCGCTGAAAAAATCCTTCATGCTGGGCTTGGCCGTCATGATAAGCACCGGGATTTTTTCCGTCCCGTCTTTTTCTTTTTTCAGCCGCTGCACCAGGTCGTAGCCGGTCATCTTCGGCATGAGGATATCCGACAGGATCAGGTCGGGCTTTTTGGTCTTGATCATGAGGTAGCCTTCTTCGCCGTCGAAGGCCGTCAGCACCTGATAGCCGTGCGTCTGCAGGCGGCTGCTCAGGAGCTTCACGATGATGGGCTCGTCGTCGATGATCAGAATTTTTTTCGGCGCCTGCGGCGGGGGCGAGGCCGGCGGAGAAGACGCGGGAAGCTTTCGCAGAGCCTCGGATTTCGGCGCCGCGGGCTTTGCAGCGCGCGAGGGCGCCGCAGGCGGCTTTGGGGGCGCGCCGGACTTCGGAATATGGCAGCGGCCGCAGTAGCCGCGCTCCTGTTCTTCGCGGTCCAGCATGGACCCGCAGGACAAACAAGCCAAAACTCTTTTCATGGGACTCACGTCCCCCTCTCCTTAATCCTCTCCCCCTTCCAGGGGGAGAGGGAAGGGTGAGGAGGTTCGTTGTGTCATCTTAACGTGACAAAGGGCTCAAATCAACCCGTCGTTTTTTTGTAAAGCGCCGCGCCCCAGCTTCTCCCCCGCAGCACGCGGAGCCTTTTCAGGCCCGGTCCGCGGAACTCGCGGAGAAACGACGGAAAATTTTTGAGATGAATGCCGGACACGATCAAACGGCCGCCCGCCTTCACCGAACGCGCAAGCACGCCTTGCGTTTCGAGAAGGACCTTGGAAATCATGTTCGCGGCCACGAGCTCGAAACGGGATTCCGGTTTCAAACGATAAATGTCGCCGCGCTTCATGGCCGCACCGCTTACGCCATTCAGCTTAAGATTAAAACGCGCGGTGCGCACGGAGCCGGCATCGTTGTCGATGCCTTCGATCCGCGAAGCGCCGAGCCGGGCTGCGGCCACGGAGAGAATGCCCGTACCCACGCCGACGTCAAAAAAACCGCGGAAGCTTCCCGCTTCTTCCATGAGCCGCACCATGAGCTTTGTCGTTTCATGCGTGCCCGATCCGAACGCCGCCTGAGGATCGATGAAGACGGGAATGCGCCTGCCCGCGTAAGCCTCTTTTTCCCAAACGGGCACGACCGCGAACTTCCGGCCGAGCGGCGACGTGCGGTAGGTTTTTTTCCATTTGTCGAACCAGTCCGGCTTGCGCAGGATTTTCTTTTCGAAGGTCCACCCGCGGGCAAGCGTCCGGGCCTTTTGCGCCGCCCGGCTCGCGAGCGCGGACGAAGGCGTGTAGACCGCGGCCTTGAAACGGCTTTTCCATTCGGAGTAAACGATGCCGGAAGCCGGAACCCCAAGCTCCAGGAAAAAATCCGTGGCCTCGGTCTTCTGCTTTTCACGGCCGGAGCGGTGCGTGAGGACGAGCTCGGTCAGTTTGGAGGACGGCATGAGAGCACCTAACAAAACCCCGCTTGGCTGCAAACTCGCGTGCCTGCGGGCTTCTTCGTTGCACCGGTCAAAAAGTGCTCAGCGTACTGCATTGAGTACGCTTCCGCGCTTTTTGCCCGTCGCGCCTCGAATCCCTTTGGCCTGCGAGTTTTCGCTTCAACCAGGGTTCTGTTAGGCGCTCTCTAAGGAAAGACCTGCGAAAGCGCTTCTTCGAAAACTTCGAGTGCGTTTTCCAGATGCGTGTACGAATGCGCCGTGGAAATAAAGTTGGCTTCGAACTGCGAAGGGGCGAGGTAAACGCCGCGGGACAGGCACTCGTGGAAAAAGCGCGCATAGTGTTTGGCGTTGGAAGTCTTCGCGGACCGGTAATCGGTGACGGACTCTTTCGTGAAGAAAAGCGTGAACATGGAGCCCGAGGTGTTGAGCGTGAGCGGAAGATTGCGGTTTTCGATCACGGCGCGGATGTCTTTGAAAAAAGTCGTGGCCATGCGGTTGAGTTTTTTGTGCGGACCCGTGCTCAGGCGTTCCAGCATCCAGAGCGCGGCGCCGACTGCGAGCGGATTTCCGGAAAGCGTGCCTGCCTGATAGACCGGGCCCTGGGGCGCGAGCTTGTCCATGATCTCTTCCCGGCCGCCGAAGGCCGCGAGAGGAAGCCCGCCGCCCAGGATTTTGCCGAGGCACGTAAGGTCCGGCTTCACGCCGTAAACTTTCTGCGCGCCGCCCGCGTTCAGGCGGAACCCGGTAATGACTTCGTCGAAAATGAGCAGCGCGCCGTGGCGGGCCGTGATCTCGCGCGCTTCTTCGAGATAGCCGGCGGCCGGAGGAACCACGCCCATGTTGGCGGGCACAGGCTCGAGGATGAAGGCCGCGATCTCTTTTCCCTGCTCTCGAAAAACTTTTTCGAGCGCTTCCACGTCGTTGAACGGAATGCTGATCGTAAGCCTCGCGAGCTCTTCCGGCACTCCCGCCGAATCCGGAATACCGAACGTCGCGCCGCCGGAGCCTGCCTGCACGAGCATGCTGTCGGCATGGCCGTGATAGCCGCCGTCCAGCTTCACGATTTTTTTGCGGCCCGTGAAGCCGCGCGCCAGGCGCACCGCGCTCATGACCGCTTCCGTGCCGGAGGAAACAAGGCGCGTCTTTTCCATGGACGGGACGAAGGCGCGGATGGCTTTGGCGAGATGGACTTCCTTGACCGTCGCCGCGCCGAAGCTCGTGCCGTTTTTGATTTCGCGGCGCAGGCGCGTGAGCAGGCCCGCGGGTGCGTGGCCCAGGATCATCGGGCCCCAGGACGCGCAAAAATCGAGGTAACGTTTGCCGTCTTCGTCCCAGAGAAAGGCGCCTTTGGCGCGGCGCACGAAAACGGGTGTTCCGCCCACGCCGCGAAAAGCGCGAACCGGAGAATTGACGCCGGACGGGATCACTTTTTCCGCTTCGCGGAAAAGGGCGGGCATGGCGGACGGCTTGGCCACGGTCAGCCGCCTTCGGCTTCTTCGTACTGATGGCGCAGACGTTCGACGACGGACGGGTCCGCGAGCGTGGTCGTGTCGCCGAGCGCCTTGCCTTCGGCAATGTCACGCAGCAGGCGGCGCATGATTTTGCCGGAGCGGGTTTTGGGAAGGTCCGCGGAAAAATGGACTTCTTCGGGCCGTGCGAGCGCGCCGATTTTTTTGACCACGTGGTTTTTGAGTTCCTGCACGAGCTCCTGCGAAGAGCGCACGTTTTCCTTGAGCGTCACGAATGCGACCACCGCCTGGCCTTTGATGTCGTGATTTCGCCCCACGACCGCGGATTCTGCGACCGAGGGGTGGTCCACCAGCGCGCTTTCCACTTCCGCGGTGCCGATGCGGTGGCCGGCAACGTTCAGCACGTCGTCCACGCGGCCCATGAACCAGAAATAGCCTTCCTTGTCGCGGCGCACGCCGTCGCCGGGGAAATAAATCCCCTTCTTCGGCCATTTGGACCAGTACTGTTTCACGAAGCGTTCGTCGTCGCCGTAAATCGTGCGCAGCATGGCCGGCCACGGCTGGGTGATGGCCACATAACCGCCGCCTTCGCGCACGACATTGCCTTCCTCATCCAGGACTTCCGCCGCGACGCCGGGAAAAGCGAACGTAGCGGACCCGGGTTTGGTTGTCGTGAGGCCCGGAAGCGGCGTGATCATAATGCTTCCGGTTTCCGTCTGCCACCACGTGTCGACGACAGGACATTTGCCCTTGCCGATTTTTTCCTGGTACCAGATCCACGCCTCAGGATTGATGGGCTCACCCACGCTTCCCAACAGCCGGAGCGTGGACAGGTCGGCCTTTTCCACCCATTCCGCGCCCCATTTCATGAACGTGCGAATCGCGGTCGGCGCCGTGTAGAAAACCGTGACGCCGTATTTTTCGATGAGCTTCCAGAAGCGGTCTTTTTCCGGCCAGTCGGGCGCGCCTTCGTACATGAACACCGTGGCGCCGTTGGCAAGCGGGCCGTAGATCACGTAGCTGTGCCCGGTGATCCAGCCGATGTCGGCCGTGCACCAATAAACGTCCTCGTCCTTGAGATCAAACACCCACTTGGTCGTGGCATAAACGCCCGTGAGATAGCCGCCGGTGGTGTGCACGATTCCTTTGGGTTTGCCGGTGGTGCCGGACGTGTAGAGGATGAAGAGCATGTCTTCCGCGTCCATTTCTTCGGGTTCGCAGTTGGGCTCCGCGTTCTGCATGAGCCGGTGCCACCAGTGGTCGCGGCCTTCCTGCACATTGCACTGCATGGACACGTCGCCGTACGGCCCGGCGCGCTTGACGAGGATGACGTTTTCGATTGTCGGCGTTTCCTTCAAGGCCTCGTCCGCGGCTTTTTTGAGCTGGATTTGATTTCCTCTCCGCCAGCCGTGATCGGCCGTGATGAGCAGCTTTGCCTGCGCGTCGTTGATGCGGTCGCGAAGCGCTTCCGAGCTGAAGCCGCCGAAGACCACGTTATGCACGGCGCCGATCCTCGCGCATGCCAGGCACGCGATCACGAGCTCCGGAACAAGCGGCAGGTACATGGCCACGCGGTCCCCTTTTTTCACGCCCATTTTTTTCAGGACGCTGGCGAACTTGTTCACTTCGCGGTAAAGCTCCCAGTAAGTCATCGTACGCGTGTCCCCAGGCTCGCCTTCCCAGATGAGCGCGGCTTTGTTCTTGCGCGAGGCATGACCCTCGGTCGAAAAAATGTGGCGGTCCAGGCAGTTGACCGAAGCATTCAGCTTGCCGCCCACGAACCACTTGGCGAAAGGCGGCTTCCACTGCAGTATCTTTTTCCAGGGCTTGGTCCAGTAAAGCTCCTTCGCCCATTCGGCCCAGTACTCTTCGGGGTTTTTCGCGGCCTTGGCGTAAACCGCCGCGTCTTTGACCCACGCGGTCTTCTGAAACGCCGAGGAAGGCGGAAACGTCCGCGCTTCGTCCAAAAGGACTTCGAGTGAAGGTTTAGTCTTGGTCATCGATTCTCCAGTTCGTATAGAGATGGTAATCTTCGATGGCCTTGGGATGATTTTTGAATTCGAAACTGAAGTTGGCGATGGCGCCCTGAGGAAGGCTGGATGGCTCGGCCGGCAGGCAGGTGTTGGCCTGGGGGATCTTCTTCTCGTCGAAGACCACGATGTTCACGTAGATGTCGCGGATGGCGTGGCCGCTGTTGTTGATGACGATGCCCTGCAGGCGCGCGCCGCTCTTGGAATCGAAACTCGTGGCCCCGGCCTTGACGATGACCTGCTTGGGGAGTTTCTGGAAATTTTCGATTTCAGGAAAGGTTTCGATATCCATGGTCACAAAACGGGGTTCGAAAATGGCCGGGTCGTGCTCTTATTATGGAGGGCGGCACCAGCGATCACAAGCACAATTTTAAAAGGCTACGCCATGGCCGCCAGGTATTCGCGCGTCGCGTGCTGGAATTCGACGAGCTGCGCGAGGCCGCGCAGCATGAAAACGCCGTCCTCGGACTGGAAGCCCGGCAGATGGTCGGCGACGTATTGTTTGAGGGCTGCCGCGGACGCGCCCGCGTCCAGATCGCGGATGAGGTCCGCGGCCTGTTTCATGGTCAGCGCCGCCAGCACCAGCGGCGTCCAGTCGGCCGCGTTCAAACGGCGGTCGATGCCGAAGACCGCGCCTTCGCGGATGCCTTCCGGACGGCCGAGGACGAGATAAGCGACGCCGCCTTCGTGTTCGCGGATGTAACGGTTGGCCGTGTCCTCGCGGCTTAGGCCCTGCGCCGGCACGACGAATTCCAGGAGCTCTCCCGTCCGCAGCTTCGCGGCCAGACGATCGACGTTCTCGCGGGAGGCCACGCGGGCTTCCCTGTTGGAAAGCGCCTTTTTGACGAGATCTTTCAGGCGCGCGGCCTCGGCCTGGTCCTGCGCGAGCACCGCCAGCAGCGGCTGCCGGCTTCCCTCCTGAAGGCGCTCAAAGCCCGAAAGCAGAAGATAAAGCGCGCGCGGATTTTTCCGGGCCAGGGTTTCCAGAATCTCCGCGTCGAGCAGCTGGCGTCCATGGCTTTGAGGCGCCGCGGCCCGCGCTTCGCGGAAAAACCTTTCCGTGATGAATGGCGTGCCCGTTCCGATCATTTTTTCCATCACGCTTTCCAGCGGAGCCTCGTCGGCGCGGAAACGGACCGGCGCGCCGGACAAGGCTTCGGCCTCGGCGCGCAGCGGTTCGCCGCGCAGGGTGTTCATCAGCCTCTGGTAAACGGAAAAGAGGATGACGCCTCCCAGAAAAGCACGGATGAGCGTGCGTTCCGGAGAGCCCGGGACGCCGCGCAGCTCCGCGTGCGCGGCTTCTTTTTCTTCGCGGTAAAGCTGGAAGTCCGCAAGCTCGATGTCCGCCGTGAGGTTGGAAACCGCGATGTACGTCATGTCCGAACCATTGTCTGGAATTTCGATTTTTTCCGTGGTCCATTCCCCGTTCGTTTCGTAATGCCGGGGCCCGGGAAGGAACCCTTTGAGCTCCAGATCAAAAGCCGCCGCGCTTTTCCCGTCGAGCGAACGGTATTTAAAATAAAGGAAGCGATACCCCTGGGACCTGCCGGGCAGCCGGATTTCCGTGGCGCCTTCGCCGGCATATTGCTCCGGCTCTTTGCCGCGGTAGACGCGCAGCACGCCTCCACGGATCTCGTTAACGAGCGCGCCGTTCGTCAGGCGGCCGTGAACCCGCTTCAGCCGGTCCAGATAAACTTCCGGAAGATCGAGCGAGATAATGGCCTGTCCCACCACGGCCGGATTCAGTTTCTTTGCGTCCTCCGTGCGCTTTTTCTCTTTGAGGGCTCTGTCCTGCGTCTGCTTCTTTTCAAGCAAGCGGGCTTTCACCGAAGGTTCCACAACGGCCAGTTCGTCCAGCGCTGCGGACACGGCCTTGTGCAGGGATTCCGAAAGCTCCGGCTGTAAGGCCGCCGCGATCAAGGCTTCCGCCGCGGGCAAATAGCGCGCTCTTCCCAGCTGCCCCGCCGCGATCTCGCGGACGTAGCGGTCGAAAACATACGGGTACGGCGGCTCTTCGGGCTTTGAAGTTCCGTACGGAGATTTTGCTTTGGGCTCTTCCGGCGGTTTTTCCTGGCTCAAAATTCTGAGCTGGATTTCGCGCGCCTTGGGCGTCCCGAGCGCGTCCAGCGCGAGGAGAGACGCGATGTGCGCATACGGCAGCGGCCAGCTCAACACTTCTTCGATGTCCGGAAGCAGTGTGTCGTCACCGAAAAGGCCGATGACACGCGCGGCTTCTTCACGGACCGTGTAATGCTCGTCGTAGAGTTCCTTCACCAGTTCTTTCACCACGGCTTTGTCGCCGAGCTGCTCGAGGCCGCGGATCGCGCCAATGCTCACGTCCGGATTGCGGCTGCGAAGCGCGGCGAGGTAACCCGCTTTGAGGACTTCGGTCTTTCCTTCGAGGCGCAGGGCCTCGGCGGCTGCGCCGCGGCTTGCCGCTTCCGCGTCCGCAAGATGCCGGGCGAGGACTTCGGCTTTTCCTTTCTGGACGAACCCGCGGAGCGCGCGCACGGCCGCGTCCTGTCTGCCTTCCCGCGCGGCGCGCAAAAACCGTTCTTCCGTGTGGAAAATCTCGCGGAGCGCGGCAGCGGCGCGTTCGGCAGCCGGCCGCAGCCGCGCCATCACCGCTTCATACGCGTCTTCCAGACGGTACTGCCATTTTTCCTGCCAGGGCATCCGGCCTATCCTGTCGAGTTCCTTTTGCAAGGCTTTCTCCCTTGCCTCGCGCGCGTCGCTTTCGATCTTGCGCTGGACCTGTTCCACAAGCATGCTGCCTCCGAGCGTCCACAGCCCGCGGAGGGCGTCTTCATAAACCTGGGAATCCCGGCTGCGCGCGGCCGCGGCATAGCCCGCTTGAAGCGCGTCGAGTTTTCCTTCCAGGCGCAGCGCCAAAGCCGCGGCGCGGCGGTGTTCCGGCTGAAGATCCGAAAGATGCTTCGCGATTTCGCGGGACGCGCCCGAACGCGCCAGGCCGCGCAGCAAGCGCACGGCTTTCTCTTCCTGGCCTTCGGCCGCGTAACGGAAATAGGTGCGGGCCCGGCTGAAGATTTCGGGAAAACGCATGATGAGCTGCCGCCATGCGCGAAAAAAAAGCTCGCGCGCCGTCTGCAGTCGCACATGCCATTTGTCCCGCCAGCTGCGTGCGGGACGGCGGCTCTGTTCCAGCTGCGGAGCTTCGGGACGCGCTTCTTCATCCTGCGTCGTCCGCATCTCCGTGCGCGCGGTTTTCATCTCTTCGCGAACGCGCTGCATTTTCGAAACCGGCACGCTCACGCGCACATTCGGCTTTCGAAACAAGACGCGGAGCCTTGCGCCTTCCGCGCCTTTGACGTAGGCGAGCGAAACCCCGCCATAGGCGCGGGCCAGATCCGTGCGGTTGATCGCGCGTTCATACGCCCCCAGGCTGCGGAAGCGTCCCAGGCTGAGCGATACGGCGCGGCCGGTTTGGATTTCTACCGCGGCAATGCGGTAGGAATCAAAGCCGTGGCGGCGCAGCGCTCCGGGCGCGAGGCTGACATAGGCACTTTCCAGCGTGGCCTTGGAGGCCGAAGAATGCGGCCGGTCACCGGGAGACGGATTACCAAGCATGAAGCGGACGTAATCTTCGCGGCCGCCGGCATCTTCGATCTTCGGGGAAAGCAGCGCGTACCCGAATCCTCGCGAAGTGAAAAAATCCCGGAAGGGCTCGGCATGGAAGCCTCCGGTGACGACGACCGCCTTGTCGATTTTCTTTTCTTTCAGGAGTGCCGCGATGTTGGCCGTCATTTCGCCGTCGCGTTCTTTGACGAGGCGGTAAAATTCCAGGGCCCTGTCGAAAAGCGTTTCCACGCCGTCCAGGTCTGAAGGCTCGAGCGCGCGCACGCGGCGCCCCTTATCGAGCTCGAAAAAACGGCGGATCATGCCGGACGGACGCGCGTCGCTTCCCCGCGCCAAAAGGCGTTCGTAGTCCCGGGCCGACAGCTCCAGCGCAAAAAGCCTTTTCAGGAGCGCGTGGTCTGCCAGGAGCGCGGCGATTTTTTTCTGCTCTGCGGTTTTGGCGAGCGCCTGCGTGACAAGTTCCGTTAGGGTTTCCATTTCCTGATAAAGAAGCTCGGGACGCAGCTCGCTTTTCATGATGTTCTGACCGAGGCGGAGGCAGACGTTGGGATACCGGGCATAATCAAAATCTTGCGGGAGCGCTTCGATTAACTTTTCAGCCGCCTGCCCCGTGACGGGAGACAGAACGAAAGAGTCTTCGTTCAAAAGAGTTTCGGCTTCAGCGCGGAGCGCCGCGTCCAAGCCCGCCGCCAGAAACCGTTCTTTTTCTCCTTCGAAGTCCGCGCGCCGAAAACGCGCTTCGAATTCACGGATCTTGAAAAAGCGCACGAGCATGGGCCAATCCATCTGAAAGGCCGCGTCTTCCAGTTTCAGGTCGAGATGTTTTTCCGCTTTTTCCCCGAGCTCGTTCAGCCATTCAGCCAGGCCGGTTTTTTCGCTTTCGAAATCCTCGCGCCGCTTCAGGAACGCGCGCAGCTCGCTTCCCAGAAACGGGCCGGTGAGGCGCTCGATCTGCAGATCAAGTTCCGAAAGGAAGGCGGCGGTTTTTTTGCGCTGAGCCAGCACGGCCCGGAACGCGTCGAGATTGGCTCGGTAAGCGGACAGATTCTCAATGCCGTAACCGGCTGCATCCGGCTCTTCGAGAAGAAAAAGTTCCGGGCCTTTGACCAGCGCCTTCTGAGCCAGCCTGTCCGCGGTCTTCATGGTAAGGCCGCGGTCTCCGGGAAAAAAACGCAGGAGCCCGGGTTCGAGAGGCGCGGCGCTGCCTTCAAGGAGGAGCGTCTTGAATCCGTATTCACGGTGCAAATAATGAAGCAGCGCCTGCGTTTTTTTCTGCGCCTCATAATTGCCGTGCGCGGTTTCGATGTGAATCAGGAACGGGCCGGAACCGGGATTGTAATTTTCGAGAGAAGCGAGATCGGAAGGAACGTGGAGCTGGAAAAGTGCGGGAAGCGGCGTGCTGGTTTCGGGCGAAGCGAAAAGCAGGTGCCCGGGACCAAGCTGCGTCAAGACAAAGGCGAAAAGGGCGATAAAAGCCCCGGTTTTTCTGAAGTAGGGGGGCATAAACCTCGTCGGGACTTCGCAAATTTTCAGGCAGCCAAGCCTATCACGGTGACAAGGGAAGTGTAAACAATTTGCTGCGGAGGGCTAATAATTGCTAGAGCTTTCTAGCGGATGCCATGGGCGGAGCGGCTTACTGCGGCGGGGCCATCGAGGCCTTGATGTGCGCCTCGAGTTCTTCTTTGCGATATTCGTCTTTTCCGATCTCTCCCCTTTTCTTCAGCACTTCGATGAAGGCCTTGACGACCACGGGATCGAACTGCGTTCCGGAACAGGCGATCAGCTCATTCACGCACTCGAGGATGGGGAAAATCTTTTTGTAGCGTTCGCCCGCGGCCCTCACCGTATCGAAAGTGTCGATGACCGCGATGATGCGGGCGCCGAGCGGGATCTCATTGCCCTTCAGCTGGCTGGGATAACCTTTGCCGTTGAACCACTCGTGATGGTGCAGGACAAGCACCGCCTCTTCCTGGAGCAGCTTGATCGGCTTCAGGATTTTATAGCCGAGATAGGGATGCTGCTTCATGGCCTCATACTCCTGGAACGTGAGCTTGCCTTCCTTCAAAAGCACTTCGTCGGGAATGCACAATTTTCCGATGTCGTGGAGAAGCGTCGCGTGATAAAGCACTTCCGTTTCATCCAGCGTCATGCCCATAAGCTCGCCGACCTGCGCGGCATAGCGCGCGGTGTTCGCCGAATGCCCGGCCGTCAGCTTGTCCTTGCTGTCGAGCGTGAGGATCAGCGCGCGCGAGGCGTCGAGGCAGGCGCGGTGCGCCAGGTCGCTCACCTCCGTGATGCGCCGCT
>DATJFP010000057.1 GCA_035495615.1 Verrucomicrobiia bacterium
ACTTTCATGAAACAGGTCAAGGCGCCTGAGAAAGAAAAAGACTCGTCCCAGCAAATGGGCGAGGGCGTTTAGGCCTACGGTTTAATAGACGCAAGGGACAACCCGTTTAATTGGAGGAATAGAAAATGACGACGACTACCAAACCTCGTACAAAACCCATGATCGCAAAAGACGCTCTTGAACTGATCTGCAACACGCCCCTCGTGCGCCTGAACAAATTGACCGGCCCCGGCATGGCCACGATTTACGCGAAGCTGGAAAGCTTCAGCCCCGGCGGCAGCGTGAAAGACAGGATCTGCTTCAGCATGATCCGTGACGCGGAAGAAAAAGGATTAATCAATAAAGATACCCGGATTGTTGAGCCGACCTCCGGCAACACGGGCATCGGCCTTGCCCTGGTTTGCGCGGTCAAAGGTTACAGGCTGACGCTGACCATGCCGGAAACCATGAGCGTGGAACGCCGTCAGATCCTGAAGCGCTACGGCGCGGAAGTCGTGCTGACGCCGGGCGATCAGGGCATGAAGGGCGCCATGGCCAAGGCCCAGGAAATCGCCAAGGAAAACCCGAACAGCTTTATTCCGCAGCAATTCGCCAATCCCGCGAACCCGAAGATCCACCGTGAAACGACCGCGGAAGAAATCTGGGAAGCGCTCGACGGAAAGTTTGACGCCTTCATTTCCGGCGTCGGAACGGGCGGCACGGTCACCGGCTGCGGCGAAGTCTTCAAAAAGAGAAACTCGAAGATCCAGGTCATCGCGCTCGAGCCGGAAACATCCCCGGTTCTTTCCGGCGGTGCTCCGGGCAAGCACAAGATTCAGGGGCTTGGCGCGGGTTTCGTCCCGGAAATTCTCAATCGTGAAGTCGTCGATCGCGTGATCAAGGTCAAAGACATGGATGCGTGGGACACGATGCTGAACCTGGCTGCCAAGGAAGGCATTCTCGGCGGCATCTCGACCGGCTGCGCCTGCTGGGCCGCGCTCCAGGTCGCCAAGGAACTCGGCGCGGGCAAGAGCCTGGTGGTGATTTTTCCGGACACGGGCGAACGCTACCTGAGCATGGACGAGAAGTTCAAAGTCTAATTCCGTTGCATGGACGGGGACAGGTCTTTAGACCTGTCCCCATGGTTTGAATGCAGGCTGCCTGCCAATCGCAGTCGAGCCGCTGCTGCAAAATTTCAATCGGGAGTATGAATGTCATTTCTCAAAGGTTTGAAGTGCCGCGAATGCGGACGGGAATATCCCAAGGAAGCGCTGTACGTCTGCGAATACTGCTTCGGCTCGCTCGAAGCGGCGTACGATTACGGCGCGATCAAAAAAGTGCTAACGCGCGAAAAGATCCTCGCCGGGCCCAAAAGCCTATGGCGTTACCGGGAGCTTCTTCCCATCGACCGCGAACCGAATGCCGGTTTTTATTCGGGGTTTACGCCGCTGGTGAAGGCCGAGATCCTGGGCAAGGAGCTCGGGGTCCGCGACCTGTACATCAAGGACGACTCGGTCTGCCATCCGACCTGGTCGTTCAAAGACCGTGTGGTCGCGGTCGCGCTTTCGCGCGCCAAAGAGCTGGGCTTTGATACCGTGGCCTGCGCTTCGACGGGGAATCTCGCGAATTCCGTCGCGGCCAACGGCGCCTGGGCCGGCTTCAAGCGCTACATCTTCATTCCCGCCAATCTCGAGAAGGCGAAGATCATCGGCACGCTGGTGTATTCGCCGAAATTGATCGCGGTCAACGGCAACTACGACGACGTCAACCGTCTGTGCTCGGAAATTGCCGCGAAATACCGCTGGGGGTTCGTGAACATCAACCTGCGCGCGTATTACGCCGAAGGCTCGAAGACCGTAGGTTTTGAAATCGCGGAGCAGCTCGGCTGGCGCGCGCCTGAGCACATCGTGGTGCCGGCCGCGAGCGGCTCACTCATCACCAAAATCTGGAAGGCTTTTAAGGAATTCGACCAGCTCGGACTTTTGCAGTCGAAGATGAAAACCCGCGTCTACTGCGCGCAGCCGCAGGGCTGCTCGCCGATCGCGACGGCCATTATCGACAAGGCCGAAGGCATCAAGCCCGTGAAACCGAACACGATCGCCAAGTCGCTGGCCATCGGCAACCCCGCCGACGGCTATTATGCCAAGGACGTGATCACTCAAAGCGGCGGTACCGCGGGCATGGCCTCCGACGACGAAGTGCGCGAAGGCATCAAACTGCTCGCGCGCACCGAAGGTATCTTCACCGAAACCGCGGGCGGCGTGACTGTCGCTGTGGCGAAAAAACTTATCGAGCAGGGCGTGATTCCCAAGAACGAAACCGTGGTGCTCACCATCACCGGCAACGGCCTGAAGACGCAGGAAGCGATTCAGGACGTGGTCGGCCAGCCCACGCTGATCGAGCCTTCGCTGGATGCCTTCGAAAAAAGTGTTTTGGACAAGTCGGCGGTCAAAGCCTGATCTGCTATAATGACCGCCCATCTAATTAAAAGGAGCTTGTGACATGGCCGTTAAAGTAAGGATTCCGACCCCGCTGCAAAAGCTGACCCGCCAGAACGCGCTGGTGGAAGTGAGCGCCGGCAGCATCCGTCAGACCATCGAGGCGCTGGAGAAAGATTATCCCGGCATCAAGGAGCGCATCTGCGACGAGGCGGGGAAGATCCGCCGGTTCGTGAACGTGTATCTCAACGAAGAAGACATCCGTTTTTTAAGCCAGGAAGAAACAACGGTCAAGGACGGCGACGAGATTTCCATCGTCCCCGCGATTGCCGGGGGGTAAGCCCGTGGCCAAAAAAGCCTACCATCTCTTTTTCGAACAGAAACTCATCAAAGAACCCATCATGTACGTGGTCGCGCGTGACCATAACCTTCTTTTAAACATTCGCCGCGCCAAAATTACCGCGGAAGTCGGCGACGCCACCATCGAGCTCGAAGGCGACGAGGCCAACATCAAAAAGGCCGAGGACGCATTCCGCGCAAAGGGCGTCAAAGTCGTTTCCGTGCTGGGCGACATCGTCGAAGGATAATATGACCGAAAAAACCGGAACCGGAACGTCCGCTCTGATCGAATCATTGAAGGCCCGCGTGCTGGAAGGCGGGGAAGTCGGCTTCGACGAGGCCATGAAGCTCATCGAAATCGAAAACGGGTCCGAGGATTTTGACGCGCTGCTGGAAGCTGCCCGCGAGATCACCTTCCGTTTAAATACCCGCGAACCCGGCCTTTGCTCGCTCATCAATGCCAAAAGCAACCTGTGCGGCGAAGACTGCGGCTTTTGTTCGCAGTCGGTGCGCTTTGATACGCGCGTTGATACGTACAAGCTTATGGCGACGGACGACGTCGTGAAGGCCGCCAAGGATTTCGAGAAAAAAGGCACGCAGAATTTCTGCATCGTGACGAGCGGCGCCCAGCTTAACGACGAGGAATTCGAACAGATCCTGGAGATCTACAAGCGCCTCGGCGAAGAAACGTCGCTCAATCTCGACGGCTCGCTCGGCTTTCTGACGCCCGAGCGCGTGGAGCGCCTGAAGGCCGTGGGCCTGCGGCGCTTCAACAGCAATCTCCAGAGTTCGCGCGAATTTTATCCCAAGATCGTTTCCACGCACACCTACGACAAGCGCCTCGAGACGCTGAAGGCCCTGCAGGACGGCAACATGGAAATCTGTTCGGGCGGCATTCTCGGCATGGGCGAGACGCGCGAAGACCGCGTGAAGCTCGCTTTCGAGCTGAAGCCTTACGCGCCGCATTGCCTTCCCATGAACGTCCTTAATCCCCGCCCCGGCACGCCGCTGGAAAATGTCCCGAAGCAGGACCCGGCGGAAATGGTGAAGACCATCGCGGTGTTCCGGTTCATCCACCCCAAATCCAACATCAAGCTCGCGGGCGGCAGGGAAATCAACCTGGGCGACGAATACCAGGAGCTGGCGCTTCGCGGCGGGGCCAACGGCCTTATCACGGGGGGCTACCTGACGACCGAAGGCAATCCGGTCCACAAGGACATCGAAATGCTCCGCCGCAATGGCTTCGAAGTCCCTCCTCCCAAATCCACGCCGAAAAGCTCATAACCAGGCCCGTCCCGGCCCGCCCGGAGGTTCTTTGGAAAACACGCTGGCGGGAAAAACCCTTTTGATCACGGGCGGCACAAGCCGTCTGGGAAGCGCCTTCGTGCGTAATGCCCGCCGGCGCGGGGGCTCGGTTTTCTTTACTTATCACAAAGCTTCGGACAAAGCCGCGGAACTGGAAGCTCTGGGCGCGCGCGGATTCATGCTCGATCTAGGCGACACCGCGGCCATCGACGTCTTTGCCCGCGAGTTCAAGGCCCAATCCGGCGGCGGGCTGGACGTCTTGATCCACAACGCCGCGGCCACGCGCGACGCGCTCTTGCGTGACATGACCGAAGAAGATTGGGACCACGTCATGCGCGTGGATCTCAAGGCCCCGTATTATTTGACGAAAAAAGTCCTGTCGCTTCTTTTCAAGCGGACGCCGAGCAAGATTTTCATGATTACCAGCCGCGCGGGGCTGCAGGGCGGCGTCGGCCTGGGCAGTTATGCGGCCGCGAAGGCTGGACTTATCGCCCTCGCAAAATCTCTCGCGCAGGAACTCGGAAAAAAGCAGGTCCTCGTCAACGCGGTGAATCCCGGCTTTATGATTTCCGGCATGACTGAAAACCTGGCGGACGAGATCAAAGAAAGAAATAAAAACGAAAGCCCCCTGGCTGTTTTTTCCGATCCCGAAGAAGTGGCGGATTTTCTCGCGCACCTCTCTTCAGACGCGATGAAGCAGGTGACGGGCCAGATTTTCCATTTCGAATCGCGGAACACGCGGGCGTTCTAGGTGCTCTAAATGGCATTTAAAAAAAGAATCGTCATCACGGGCGCGGGCGCAATCACGCCGATCGGCGTCGACGTCCCGTCCTTCTGGGACCATTTGAAGCGCGGGGTGTGCGGCATCGACACCATTACCCAGTTCAACGTCAGCCGTTTTCCCGTGAAGCGCGGCTTCGAGGTGCGCGGCTTTCACGCACGCGATCACGGCACGCATCTCCTCGATCCTTTCATCCAGTATGCCGTCGGCGCCGCGGACGAAGCCCTCATCGGATCGGGCCTCAAAGTCAAAGACATCGATCCTTACCGCATTGGCATGTCGGTCAGCTCCAGCAAAGGCGGCGTGCACACGATCGACCGCTTCGGCGACCGTTTGCGCGAAACGCCGAGCGCGATCCTGGGCGCGCGCGTTTATACGAGCGCGGTCCCGAACTTCGCGGCTCAGTGGATCGCGCGGCGCTGGGAGCTGCAGGGCGCGGCCAAATGCTACGTGGCTGCGTGCGCGACGGGCACGGTCGCCGTCATTGAAGGCGCGCACATGATTTCCGAAGGTATGATCGATTACTGCATCGCGGGCGCGAGCGACGCTTCCCTTGTTCCTCTCATGCTCGCCGGTTACCGTCAGATGAACGTCATGGCCGAGCAAGACATCCTGCCTTTTGACAAACGCCGCGACGGATTCCTGGTCGGAGAAGGCGCAGGCGTCGTGCTGCTCGAGACCTACGAAAGCGCGAAGGCGCGCGGCGCTAAAATTTACGCGGAAATCCTGGGGCACGGCTACGGCAACGACGCGGGACGCGACGGCGTGCGCTTCCAGGAATCGGAAAATGCGCTTTCCCGCACGGTCGGAAGCGCTTTGAAAAGCGCGTCCATTGCCGCGCAGGACGTGGATTATGTGAATCTCCACGGCACGGGCACCACGGCCGGCGATCTCTACGAAACGAGGCAGATGAAGCACGCGTTCGGTGCCCGCGCGCAGCAGATCCCCATGAGCTCGACCAAATCCATGACCGGCCACATGCTCGGTGCGTCCGGCGCGGTAGAAATCATCGCGTGCCTGGGCGCGCTAGACCAGGGCTTTCTCCCTCCGACCGCCAATCTTTCCCAGCCGGATCCGGAATGCGACCTGGATTACGTGGCGCTGGTTTCCCGGCCGGCCTGTCCCAAGACCGTGCTCTCGGTTTCCATGGGATTCGGCGGCCACGTGGCGGCGATCGTCCTGGGCAAGCCATGAACCCTTCCGACACCTTTTTTCAAGAACGGCTTGAGCACCTGAGAGAGAACGATCTCTACCGCAAAATCCGTTCGCTGGAAATGCTCGAAGGCAACCTTCGGCGGCTTGACGGCAAGGAAGTGCTCCTTTTCTGCGGCAACGATTATCTCGGGCTTTCGCGGCATCCGCGCGTCGTGCGCGCCTTCCAGGTCGCGGCCGGCGAATATGGCGTGGGGTCCGGCGCGGCACGGCTTGTAGCGGGAGGAATTTCGGTGCACGAAGCCCTCGAGAAAAAAATCGCGGCCGTTAAACGGAAAGAAAAGGCGCTGCTTTTTTCCGCGGGTTATCTCGCGAATCTGGGCGCGATTGCGGGGCTTGCCACGCATGACGACGTTGTCATCATGGATAAGCTTTGCCACGCGTCGCTGATCGACGCGGCACGCCTTTCCGGCGCGCAGGTCCGGATTTTCCCCCACAAAAATTACGAACGCTGCGAAGAAATCCTCAAGCTCTCCGGCGCTTTCAAAAAACGCGTGCTGGTCACGGATTCGGTTTTCAGCATGGACGGCGATCTCGCGGACCTGAAAGAGCTCACGCGGCTGAAGCAGACTTATGACGCGCTGCTCATCGTCGACGACGCGCACGCCACCGGAGTTCTCGGGAAAGAAGGGCAGGGCGCCTGCGAAAATTGGGAGGACAAAATCGACGTGATCACCGGCACGCTGTCCAAAGCCATCGGAGGCCTGGGAGGATTCATGGCCGCGTCGGAAATTCTGGTGGATTACGCCGTGAATCATGCCCGGCCATTTATTTTTGCCACGTCCCTGCCGCCCGCGCTCTGCGCCGCGGCCCTCGAAGCGCTGTATATAATAGAAAGCGAACCGGAATTAAGGGACCGTCTTTGGAAAAACGTCGGACGAATGCAGCAATGTCTAGACAAGTCTGGTTTTGAAATGACTTCAGGTTTTCCGATATTTCCCGTTATCTTAGGGGAAGAAAAAATCGCCCTGGAAACTTCCAAAACGCTCATGGAAGGGGGCATTTTGGTGCCGGCAATCCGGTATCCAACCGTAGCGAAAGGCAAAGCCAGGCTTAGAGTTACGGTGAATTCGCTGCACCGGGAAGAGGACTTTTCCAAATTCGGAAGGCTTTTGGCTTCAATAAAAAAGCGTGTGTTTTTGGACCCGGTATAGCATAATTACCGTTTTTAGAAGGTAAATTAACGTGTCCGTCACCAAAAAGAAGCTCTCCAAAATAAGGGAAGAAGCCAGCCGACTCTTTAGTCTCGAAAGCGGTATCATGAAGAGCGTTTCGGTGCTGAACCTTGCCGCTCTCCTCGGGGTGGTCTACCTCACCATGCCCCAGTCCCGCGTCAATCTCGCCCAGGACCGCTTTTATTTTCCCGTTCTCGTCCTTCTCGCTATTTTTGTCGCCGCCAATTACATCCAGCAGTTCCTGCTCATCCGTTTGCGGCGCAAATGGGTGGAGCTTGAAAAGCAGTCCACGCGCGACGGCCTGACCCAGGCGTTCAACCGCGAAACCTTCGAAGAGATCATGGAAGAGGAAATGAGCCGTTCCAAGCGGTATCAGTTTCCTTTGAGCCTTTGCATCATCGACCTGGACAATTTCAAGTCGCTCAATGACACGTACGGCCATCCGCGCGGCGACCGCCTGCTGATTGATTTCGTGGACCGGATCCATAAAGCCATCCGCTCCGCCGACTGCCTCGGCCGTTACGGCGGCGACGAATTTTTCATTCTGCTGCCCCACACAGATCTGGTGAAAGCGGAAAAATTTCTGGCCCGCATCCTGACCGAAGTCCAGGAATGGCTCGACTGCACGTTCAGCGCCGGCGTTACGGCTTACCGCCCCGGCGAAGACAAGATCTCGCTGGTCACGCGCGCGGACCTGGCGCTATATCAGGCCAAGCGCGAAGGCAAGAACCGCATCCGCTGCATGATCGGCGAAGACGACAGCCAGGTCGTCCTGAAGTTTTAAACCGTCCGTTTGTTTTCCTCTCGTTGTCTCGTCTGAAAAACCGGTTAATCATGAATCTGACGCTCCACACCAAATCGTTGGCCAATAAAGACAAGCGCTACCTCTGGCATCCCTTTACCCAGATGCGGGACTGGGAAAAAGAAGACATCCTCATCATCGAAAAAGCCGAAGGCGTTACCCTGGAAGACACCGAGGGCAAGCGCTACCTTGACGGCGTTTCGTCTTTGTGGTGCAACGTGCACGGCCACCGCGTGCCGGAAATCGACGCCGCGATCCGCGACCAGCTCGACAAAGTGGCGCATACGACTTTCCTCGGCCTTTCGAACGTTCCGGCCATCGAGCTCGCGGAAAAACTCGTGCAGATCGCGCCCGAGGGGCTGACGCGCGTTTTTTATTCCGATTCAGGTTCCGAAGCCGTCGAGATCGCGCTCAAAATGGCTTACCAGTACTGGCAGCAAAAGGGCCGGACCTCCAAAAAGAAATTCGTGAAGCTGTCGCAGAGTTATCACGGCGACACGATCGGCTCGGTCAGTGTCGGCGGCATTGATCTCTTTCACGAAGTCTACGGACCGCTGCTTTTCGAAACCTATAGTGTTCCAACACCCTACGTTTACCGGTGGTCAGAATCCCTCTCCCCGGCAGAAGTACGGGACGCCTGCCTGGCCGAACTGGAGAAGATCCTGCGGGAAAAACACGAGGAAATCGCGGCCTTTGTCATGGAGCCCTTGATGCAGGGCGCGGCCGGCATGATCCTCCAGCCGGACGGCTATATTTCGCGTGCGCGTGAATTAACAAAAAAGTATAATGTGCTGCTTGTTTTCGACGAGGTGGCGACAGGCTTTGGACGTACGGGATCGATGTTCGCGGCGGAGCGGGAAAAAGTCTCGCCCGACCTCATGACCGTGGCCAAGGGCCTGACAGGCGGGTATCTGCCGCTGGCCGTGACGTACGCGACCGAGGAAATTTATTCGGCGTTTCTCGGCAAGTACGAAGAGTTCAAGACATTCTTCCACGGCCACACGTACACCGCGAACCCGCTGGCCTGCCGCGCGGCCTTGGCAAGCCTGGAACTTTTCGAGACGAACAACGTGCTCGAGAATCTCCAGCCGAAAATCCGATTGATGGCGGAACGGCTTAAGGAATTCGCCAAACTGCCCGCCGTGGGCGACATACGGCATTTGGGTTTCATGGCCGGTATCGAACTCGTGCGCGACAAAAAAACGCGCGCGCCGTTCGCCTGGGAAGAAAAGATCGGCATCAAGGTCACCCTGAAAGCGCGCGAGATGGGCGCGATTCTCCGCCCGCTCGGCCC
>DATJFP010000058.1 GCA_035495615.1 Verrucomicrobiia bacterium
TGAAATGGAATCGAGCGGGCCCGATTCGGCGATCGAGCTGCCGCGTTTCAGCAAATTGAAGGACGACCACGAGCCGCCCGTCACCGTGCGCGGCAAGGTCGGCGTTTTTGTGTTCGAAGGCTGGCTGACCGGGGCGAATACGGATATCGACGCGGCGCAGGTGGAACCGGGTTTGAAAAGGGTTGTGGCCGAAGAGATGGCGAAGTACAAACCGGTCTTCGACCGTTTTGACGCGCTGTTCGCGTTTCCGAGGCCGTCCGTGGAGAGAATGATCGCGGGGCGCATTCAGCAGGACGAGCATCAGGCCAAAACCAGCGGCAAGCGCGAATTCACGGACGAACAGATCGAGCGCGCCATCCGGTACTGGGAAGTGGATTACTGGCAGCCGCCCGTGACATCGCCCGCTCCGAAAAATGACGCCACAAACCTGTGGATCGAAGCCGACGCCTCTCGAAACATTACCGCCGTGCGCGCGGGCGGGCGCTGGGGCCGCGCCGAGTTGCGCGCCGCCCCTAAAACGCTCGATCAGTTTTTGAACACGATGGGGACTTCTTCCACAGAGCGCCCCGATCCTTCCTTCCTCCGGTTCGCATTAAAGCCCGAGGGACAGAAGTTTTTCTTCGACATGTACAAAACTGCGATCGGGTCGGCCATTGGGGAAAGACTGGCCGCGGAATTCGATGAGAGCATGATCGAAAAGGACGCTTACCTCGTACGGGACGAGAACACAGGCGTTCCCTACGGCATCCTGTTCAAGTTCAAGACCATCACGGGTTATTTCGATTTCTCGGAATTGTCCGCGCCTATCGATACGGCGCTGGATTTTACATTTGCGAAGCGTCAATCCTCGCGGCAGGCCGAAAAAGTCTCCCGCATGGTTTATAAAAAACAGGTGGTCCAGTACCACACGCTGGAAAAGCTCACATTGACGCAATTGACGGGCCGGGAAAGCCGCTGGGTGGGCGAGGAGCGGCGGCTTTCCGGAAGGATGGGGAAAGAGCTGCTTTCCCTTTTCGTGATCATGGAAGTCCAGGGTCCGAAAGAGACGGACATTTTTCTCAGACCGGACCAAAAAGGGAGCCTTGATTTTCAGCAGCTTTTGTTCCGCCTGCGGGAAACCCGCCCGGAACTTTTTGACGGCGTGGTGGGCATCGGAGGCACCGGCACCGGCATCGATTCGCTGCTTTCCATGCTCTACGGCGCGAAAGCCGTCAAGGGTTCGGAGCTGTATGACCTGCTCAAAATCCTCGGCAGCCTGAATATTTCTTATGCGAAAGAGACCCGGCAGGTGCCGGAAAATATTCCGGTCGAGATCGAAGTCAAAGACGGCATCCCCGAATCCCCGGAGATCAAGACGCTGATTTTTAATTTGCCGGTCATTACGAAGCCCGGCGACCGCGCGACTTTCCAGCCCATGAACGTCACCCTTCCGATGAAGCTGCTGCCCAGCACCGGTTCGGTTCTGATGACGGAAACCGATCTGCGGCCGATTTTGGCGCAGATTGCAAAGCTCCTCGCAGGTGCGCCGGAAAGGCATGCGGTCGTGCGCTTGGACATGACCATGGTCTGGGGAGGGAATAAAGCGGCGGATTATTTGTCCAAGCTGGAAGCGTATCTCAAACCGTTCGGATTGGCGCTCGCGGGTCATCACGGCGGGCCCTTTGTCGAATTGCAGGCCGCGCCTTATGCGGCCGCCGGGAAATGGCATCACATCAAGAGCTCGATCGCAAAGGTGGAAGAAGAGGTGAAGCGGGAAAAGGCGTACGATGCCGCGGAATCGCTGCTTTGGTTTTTGAACGAAGTCGAAAAAGATGCGGCGGGTTCCGTCCCTCCCGAAGAACTCCGCAGCTATAAACAGAGAATAGAAGCCCTTTTGCAGCCGCGTGCCGAACAGCAAGACACTCATCGCCCCGAGCGCGCCGAACTACGGATGTTTATCGAAGACCTGGTGCGGCTGCAGTTTTCAAGCGCGCGCGTTCCTTTCCGGGACGAACATATCCCGACGGGCGTGGGTGTTTTCAGGCCGACGCTCAGCAGCCACATCGAGCCCCTGACTCAGTATGCGCAATACGGACCGCAGCGCGTGATCGACATGGGCAGCGGGCAGGGCGCCATGGTGATCGCCTTTGCCATGGCCAATGAACAGGCCGAAGTGCTGGGAATCGAATTCGACGAAAGGCTTTTCAATGAAAGCGTGCAGGTGCGCGAGTCGCTTCCCGCCGGCACCCAAAAACGCGTGCGGCTCGAGCGGGGAAACTTCAACGCTCCTGAATTCGCGGAGGAAATTCAAAAGGCCGATCTGATCAACTATTGGGAAACCGGTTCCGCCGCGGAATTGAAAATGCTCGACACCCTGAGCGAGCACATGCGTCCCGGCGCGCGATTCCTGGTGACCAAAAACTTTGGAAGTCTCATCCGCGACATCCAGGCGGCCGGTTATTTCGACCTCGTGGAAACGGACCCGGATCATGGCATTTATCTTTTCAAGCGCAGCGGCAAGCCGTTTCTCTCGACGGTGGAAGTGACGCTGGACCGCGAATTTTTGCCGCTGAAAAAGATCGCGGCGGTCGAGGGCGTGTACCCGCGGATTACAAAGGGATTCAGCGCAAAATCCTTTTCGCAGTCTCTGGATTTCATCGAGCATGGGCTGCTGCCGGCGATCGAGTCGAGGGCCGCGGCGCTGCGGGGCCGTGAAAACGTGCGCGGCCTCGTGATCGGAACGGGCACGGGCCTGGACGGCTCGGTCATCCTCGGAAGGCTCTTGAACGACATTCGTCCGCAGGCGTTCCATCTGGACCTCATCGATGTGAATGCCAAAGCGGTCGAAAATACCGCGCTCAATCTCGAAGCGCTGCTGAAACAGTCGAATCTGAATTACAGGATTTCCAGAACGCAGGGAAAGATCGAGATTGCGGTGGAGGGACGGGGCGTTCTGCGCATTTTTCATGTCGAGGAAAGGCGCGAATTCGCGAATTTGGAAAACCAGGCCGGGTACGATTTTATTTCCTTCAATGCTCCAAACCTTACCGAAGATGTGCCGGAGTGGTGGCGTGATCAGGGCGTCATGATGGAGGGAAGTTCTTTTGTGGAGCTTGTCAACCGGGCCCGGACGAGGCTCGCTGCGGACGGCATTTTTGTGGTGGCCGCCCGGAAAACCTCACGCCGGGTTTTTGAATTGGCGCAGTACACGGTCAAGGTCCTGGGCCGCGAATCGGCGCGCCTGCCCCTCGACACGTCTTCAGTGGGTAGTTTTCTTTTTTCAGCGGCGGATCGTTTATTCGAAAATCCGCGGCAGGTGTTTCTTCTGACGCTCGCCTTACCCCGCGCCGAATTACGTTCCGTTTCCGGCGGCCCGCAGCCCGTGTTTAAAAATACCCTGCGGCATTACGAAGCTTATCCGCAGCAGAGCACGGAAGCTTCGGGGCTTGATGAAATGCTGGCCCAAGCGGCGGAGATGATCCGCGGCTGGGACCCCCGCGCAAAGCAGCCGCTGGCCCTGGTCGAAACGGTCGAGCATGGCGGGCAGAAAATCAACCTCACGGCGGTGCACACGCCAAGACTGGTAAAAGCGATCGCGGTGCGCGCGCGCCCGGACGCGGCTCCCGTGGAAATTTTCTCTATCGAAATTTTGGGCAATCTTCCGGTTGTTCTGGACGCCTTCCGCGCTTATCTTGCCGCCGCTTATCCGGCGAAGACCTTCAGCCTCGAGATGGGCGTCGGCGGTTTTCCTTCAGGTTATCAGGACACGCTCATGATTACGGTCCATGACGCCGCGCTGGTCCCGCCGCCTCAGACCCAGCTCGCCCTGAGATCGGGCGCGGTTTCGGGAGCGCAGCACTACAATCAAATCACGGGTCAGGGAGCCGCGGATTCACGCGCCTTGGCCGCGACAAAATTCCGTTCGCTCGATCCGAGGCACCCGAAGCAGCGAGGGGAGTTGAGGACGGACACCGGTATTTTTTATACGCCGCGCAAGCTGCCCGGCGCCGCGCTGATTGATTTCCGGGACCTGCTGACGTTTACGCCCGATGAAATCCGCGAAGCCGCGGTGACGATCAGCCAGAGAAGCGAAGTGCGCTTTGTGATTCACGACGCCGCGGCCGGCCATGAGCGCTTTCTTTATTTCCGGGAAGTTTTCAAAGGATTCTCCAACGTGACGTTCACGGCTTCTTCGGGCGCCGAAGTTTTCCGTTCGATGGGCGCGGCGCTGCGCGGGCGGGGGATTGTCGCGCTGGTGCGGCCGGACCGCGATCTCGGCGTTTACGGCGCCGCGGCCCTGCGGGAAGTCCGGTTTTTTGCCATGATGGAAGACCGGCCGGGCACGATTGCGGTCGCCTTGTCTTATGATCCCAATCAAATCATTTTTCAAAATGGCGTTTCACGCCGGGGCAGACTCTATGTCGTGAACCCTTTTCTTGCAGGGCTGGCCCGCGAGTACAACAACGAGTTTGCTTTCGCGTCCGCCGCGTAATCCCGCGGCGGCCTAAAAGCTCGCGGCCTCGGGCTGGAATTTGGGGAAGGCGAGGGTCTGGGTGCCGGGCGGGACGAGGATTTTCCAATTCGCGGAGATGGGTTTTTCGATCAGGTCCATCTTGATGAAAAGAATCTCGGTCTGGGTGCCGTCCTTCTCGCTGCGCATCACGATGCGGCGCGGGAAACGGACTGGATCCTTGGTGATGTAGCCTTTGCCGCTTACCTTTTTATAATCCTCGCGTTTGACCGCCAGCGTGGGATTGCCGTCCGCGTCGAAATAATCCTCCAACAGAACGTCTCCTTTTTCATTGGCCGTGACCCGCCTGCCCCAGTAGGTTTCGCCTTTGCGCGTTTCCGCGACCACGAAAGTCGTGAGCAGTTTGTCCCGCGATTCGAGGCGCACGCTGCCAAACGGGATGATCATGGGTTTCAGCGCGCGGTAAAGATCATACGGCTTGATGTGGCTGTCCACGTCGTCGGAAAATTCGAGGTCGAAGATGTTGCCCTGGTAGAGCGTCTTCTGCATGGGCATGAAGAGCTCGAAGTCGAGGTCGCTGGTCTTGAAAACGAAAAGCGTGTTCTTGTTCGAGTTGTAGCATTGCAGCAGGATTTTTTCTTCGAGCCGGAGATAGGTGAGCGTGCCCTGGCAGGTCGCGGTCTGGCCGTGGTTCGTGGTGAAGTTCAGCTTCACGCTGGCTTTGTAGCCCAGCCAGTTGTAGCGCTGCATCTCGATGCGGTTGACGAGCGCGTAGATATTTTCGGGAGCCGGGGAGCGCTGGGCCCAGACGCAGGGCGATCCGCCGAGGGTGACCGTCAGACCGAGAGCCAAAAAGAAGAGCGGCCTTGCCTTGCGCTTCATGACACGGGAGGAATGGTCTTGGGTTTGTTCAGGGCTTTTTCGGTGTGAAGGATGCGCTGGAGCGCCGTGACGTGCGATCCGATGAAGAGCACCCACAGGCACAGCGGCAAAAGAAAGGTGAGGACAGCGCCGGTGCCGAGCACGATCATGCGCACGGGGCGGTCGAAAATGCCCACGCCGCAATTTTCGATGAAGTTCTCGGCGCGCGCTTTCGCGTAGCTGACCGCGTACGCGCCGCACAAGATGCCGAGCATCAGGAGAAAATAACCCCAATGGGCCTGCCTTGCGAAGTGGACGGCGAGGCCGCCGAAAATAAAAAAATCCGAATAGCGGTCGGTCATGGAATCCAGGAAAGCCCCGAACTTGGTCACCTGCTTGGTCTCGCGGGCCAGCGCGCCGTCCAGCATGTCGCCGAAGCCGGCGATGGTCATGACGAGCGTTCCGAAGAACAGGTGGCCCTGGGCGAAAATAAGGCCGGAGACGAGCGTGAGGACCATGCCGCCAATTGTAAGTTGATTGGGCGTAAAGCCTTTCTCGTGCAGAAAGATCGCGGCGATCTTGAGGTAACCCTGGATTTTGGGGTAAACGAGGTCACGAAGCATGGATGAATTATCGGTAAAATCGGCGGTTCATTGAGGATAAAAAATCTTTTGGACCTAGAGCCGAAGTGCTATCATGGCAGTCTTTTCGGCCTCCCCCAGGCCACAAAGGAGAGACTATGGGAGTCACACTCGAAGATTTCAAGAAGCTGGAGTTCAGGATCGCGGAGATCGAGACCGTGGAGCCTCATCCGAATGCGGATCGGCTGTACGTCCTCGGCATCAAGGTGGGCGACGTAAAGAAGACCATCGTGGCCGGCATCCGCGCCTATTACGGGCCGGACGAGCTGAAAGGGAAGAAGGTCGTGGTGGTCAACAATCTCGAGCCCGCGGTGCTGCGCGGCGTCGAATCCCAGGGCATGCTCCTTGCCGCGTCCGAAGACGGCGCGAACCTCACGCTCGTGACCCCCGAGCGCACGATTTCCGACGGCGCGGTCGTCCGCTGATTATGCGTTGGGAAGAAAGTAGCCGGTGAGGTTTTTCCAGGCGAAGAAGTGGATGAAGACCAGAAAGCCCATGAGCGTGACGAGCGTCAGCGTCCGGGCAATGCCGCTCTCGTTCCAGAGCTGCTTGATCTGAAAGCCGATCAGCGTGTAGTAAACGACGCAGAGCGGCAGCAGGAATCCGAAATCGTTCACCTGCGCGGAATCCGGCAGCGCGGAAACGTGAACGCTGATGGCCGATTTCAGAATGTGGGCGAGATAAATGATCGGCCCGATCAAGGCGAGCGAGACGCCTCCCGCGGCCTGCATCCAGTAAGCGACGAAGACCAGGATGCCGAGGATCGCGAAGTAACGGACCAGATGCTGGATGTGCCGGAAGAAAAAGGACATTTTTTTAACCCGTTTGCTGAGTCGCAGTTAGAACCCCTATGCTAGTGGGGGCGCTACGGCTTGTCAAAGAAAAACTCTTGTGCTACTATCGGCCCCATGCCTGAAACGACCTCCATGGACGCAAAAACCAAAACCCTTGCCGACTTCCGCCCCTTCCGCGCGTGGCGCTACGACACGCAGAAAGTGCGCCCGAGCGAAGTAATCGCGCCGCCTTACGACGTGATCTCGCCCGAGGTCCAGCAGCGGCTCTACGCCAAGTCTCCTTATAATTGTATCCGTCTCATCCTGAACCAGATCCAGGACTCGGACACGGAAACCAACAGCCGCTACACCCGCGCCCGCGATTTTTTCCAGAAGTGGCGCGAAGAAGGGACGCTGGTTCAAGACAGCAAGCCGCGCTTTGACCTTTACCAGCAGCAGTTCAAGGACCCGCGCAGCGGCCGGAGCCTGACCCGCTACGCCATTCTCGGCGCGCTGAAGCTCGAGCCTTTCGAAAATCATATCGTGATCCCGCACGAAAAAACCCTCGCGAAAGCGCGCGCGGACCAGAAATTCCTGATCCAGGCCGCGCAGGCGAATTTTTCCCCGATCTTCGGGCTTTATGAAGACGCGGACGGCCAGGTCGCGGGGCTTCTCCCGAAAATCGCGGCGCAGAAGCCGTATTTCGAGGCCGTGGATGAGGATGCCGTCCAGCACAAGCTGTGGTCCATCGACGACAGCGCGACCTGCGAGAAAATCCACAAGGCCATGGCCGCGCAGCGCGTCTACATCGCGGACGGCCATCACCGCTACACGATTTCGCTCGAGCACGCGCAGGAGCAGCGCAAGAAGCTGGGCAATCCCGCGAAGCTTCTGGCCTCGGATTTCGTTTATACCGCGCTTGTCAGCTTCGAAGATTCGGGGCTTGTTCTTTTTCCCACGCACCGCCTGATCACAGGCGTCAAAAATTTCGACGCGGCCAAAACCGTGGACGCGCTCAAGGAATTTTTCACGGTCGAAAAAATGGAGCCGGAAAAAGTCATGCCGAAGATGGAAGCCGCGCCGCAGGACGCTTCGGTTCTCGGCTTCGTGACGGACGCGAACACCGGTTACTTCCTTACGCTCAAGGACGAGAAGAAGGCGCGCGCGAAGATGCCGGCCGGAAAACCGGACGTGTGGTACAGGCTCGACGTGAACATCTGCGCGTACCTCATCCTGAAAGGCATTCTCGGCATCGACGAGGCCGGATGGGAAACGCAGCTCAAGTTCACGCATTCGGACCCGGAGTCGCTTGCCGAAGTGCGCGACAAGAAAGTCCAGGCCGCCTTTCTTTTGAAGCCTCCCCAGGTCCGCGTCCTGGGCGAGATGGGGAAAGTGCGCGAGCTCATGCCCCAGAAGTCCACCTACTTTTATCCGAAACTGGCCAGCGGCCTGCTTTTTTTCCAGCACGACGAAAAGGCGATCTGACCCCGCTCCTTTAAGGAGGATGCATGGACGTCAATTTTCCCGACCATAATAAGCTGCCCCCTTTCCGCTGGAGCCCGTGGATGCTTCCTTTCTTCGCCATGATGCTCGTCTTCACGGCCGCGGGCACGCTGTTTTACGAGGTCGGTCCGGACGAAGTTTCTGTCGTCCAGCGCTTCGGCAAATACGTGAGGACGGAGCCTCCCGGCCTGCGCATGAAGCTTCCCTTCGGCGTCGAGACCGCCAAAAAAGTGAAAGTCACGCACGTGTTCAAGGAAGAGTTCGGGTTCCGCACCATGCGCGCGGGCGTGCGCACGGTCTATGAAGGCCGCGACGAATACCCCGCCCAGGGCCAGATGCGCATGACGCGGCAGATGCGCGGGCCGGACCCGTTTCTCGAAGAGTCGCTCATGCTCACCGGCGACCTGAACGTGGCGGTCGTGGAATGGATCGTGCAGTACACGATCAAAGACCCGGTCAAATATTTGTTCCGCGTGCGCGAGCCGCGCGAGACGATCCGCAACATGTCCGAAGCCGTGATGCGCCTTGTCGTGGGCGACCACACCGTGAACCAGGTGCTGACCGCCGGGCGCGTGACCATCCAGGGCGAAGCGGAAAAAATGCTGCAGGACCTCTTGGACAGTTACGGCGCGGGCATTGCCGTGGAAAACGTGATCCTCCAGGACGTGACGCCGCCGAACGAAGTGAAGCCGTCGTTCAACCTGGTCAACGAGGCTCGGCAGGAAAAAGAGAAGCTCATCAATAATGCGTGGGAGGAATACAACCGCGTCATCCCCAAGGCCAAGGGCCAGTCCGAGCAGGTCCAGCGCGAAGCCGAAGGTTATGCGGTGGAGCGCGTCAACAAGGCCCAGGGCGACGCGGACCGGTTTTTGCTGCAATGGGAAGCTTACAAAGGCGCGCCTGATGTGACCAAGCGCAGGCTTTATCTCGAAATGGTCCAGGACGTGCTCCCTCAAATGCAGGACAAGCTCATCATGGACGACCAGGAAAAAGGCGTGCTGCCGCTGCTCAATCTGAATCCCGGACGGAAAGAGGGGAACGAACAATGATGAAACAGGCGGGCCTCGCGATCTTTCTGATTCTCCTTTCCGTGACGGGCATCGTGGCCCTCAACTCTCTTTACGTGGTCGACGAAACCGACCAGGTCGTGATCACGCAGTTCGGCGAGCCGCAGGGAGCCCCTATCCAGGATCCCGGCCTTCATTTTAAGACGCCGTTCGTGCAGGAAATCCACCGCTTCGACAAGCGCATCCTGAACTGGGACGGCTATCCGTCGGAAGTGCCGACGCGTGACAAGAAGTTCATCTGGGTGGATATCACGGGCCGCTGGCGCATCGAGAACCCGCTGGTCTTCCTGCAGACCGTGCAAAGCGAGCGCAACGCGCAGTCGCGGCTTGACGATATCATGGATGGCATCACGCGTAACTTTATCACGCGGCATAACCTCGTGGATGTCGTGCGCAGCACGAACGACATTCTCAAGCCGGAGAACAAGGACCCGGAAGACGCGCAGGCCATGGATTACGACAAGGTCGAAGTCGGCCGCAACGAAATCACGCGCCAGATCCTCGAGACCGCCAAGAAGGTCGTGAAGGAATACGGCATCGAGCTGATCGACCTCCGCATCAAACGCATCAATTACATCGAGAGCGTGCAGAAAAAAGTCTTCGACCGCATGGTCTCCGAGCGCACGCGCGCCGCGGAACAGCTGCGCTCCGAAGGCCAGGGCGTCCGCGCCGAGATCGAAGGGCAGAAGGACAAAGAGCTGAAACGCATCACGTCCGAGGCCTACCGTGCGTCTCAGAAAATCAAGGGCGAGGCCGACGCGCAGGCCACTTCCATTTACGGCGATGCCTTTTCGAAAGACCCGGGCTTTTATTCGTTCGTGTCCACGCTGGAAAGCTATTCGTCCACGCTCAAGGGCTCACGCATGGTCATGTCCACGGATTCCGACTACTTGCAGTACCTGAAAAACATCGAAGCCCAATCGAAGAGCTAAACAGCCGTTTGTTCCGGCTCCCGGGCCCGGGAGAGGGCCGGTCATGGTCCCTCAAATCCGCGAATTCAAATCTTCCAAATCCCCGTGGGAAATTTTCCAGGCGCTTTACCGCCGTTCGGATTCCTGCTTTTTCCTGGACAGCATCCGCTACGCGCCGCCCGACCAGCATTATTCCTACGTTGCCGCGGATCCCTTTATCGAAGTGACGATTCCGGATCCCGCCGGGAAAAAACCCCGCGTGATCGTCACCGGCGCCGAAAAAATTTCCGCGCCCGCGGGCCGCGTCTTCGACGTCCTGCGCAGGCTGCTCCGCAAACACCGTTTCACGGGCCCGGTTTCCCACCCGTTTTTTTGCGGCGGCGCCGTGGGCTACTGGGGCTATGAGCTGATTTCGCTGTTCGAGCGCGTGAAGTTCCGCCCCAAAGAAAGCGCCGGGCTTCCCTGGCTGTACCTCGGGTTTTTCCGCGACGTCATCGTCTACGATCACCGCCGCAAAGTCTATGCTCTGGTGACGCACGGCCGGCGCGCGGGCGAAGCCTTCCAGAAAATGGAAGAGGCGTTCCAAGACGAGGGGGCTGAGGCCGGCGAGGCCTTTGAAATCCGCAATTTCCGTCCGGGCGTTTCCCGAAGCGCGTTCGAGTCCAGGGTGCGGCGCGCCAAAAATTACATCGCGGCCGGCGACGTCTATCAGGCCAATCTTTCCCAGCGGTTTACGTTTGACTGCGTGGGCTCGAAGCTCAAGCTTTACGAGCGCCTGCGCGCGATCAATCCTTCACCGTTCGCTTCTTTTTTCAAGGTGCGCGGCGTGGAAATTATTTCCAGCTCACCCGAGCGGCTCGTGGCCAAGCGCGGACGGATGTGCGAAACCCGGCCCATCGCGGGAACGCGCCCGCGCGTCGCGGGCCGGCCGCTCAGCGCGATCAAAAAGGAATTGCTCGCGAGTGAAAAGGAACGCGCCGAGCACCTCATGCTGGTCGATCTCGAGCGCAATGATCTGGGGCGTGTCTGCGACTGGAAAACCGTGCGCGTGGAAGAAATGATGAAGGTCGAAAAATATTCCCACGTTCTCCACATTGTCTCCAAGATCACGGGGCGGCTTGCCAAAGGAAAAGACGGCCTTGATCTGATCCGCGCCATGTTTCCCGGCGGCACGATCACGGGCTGCCCGAAAGTGCGCTGCATGGAAATCATCGACGAGCTGGAGCCCGTGCGGCGCGGGCTTTACACGGGTTCGCTGGGATACCTGGATTTCCGCGGCGATCTGGACCTCAACATCGTGATCCGAACGCTGGTGTTTCAGGGGAGCCGCGGCCAGCTTCAGACCGGCGCGGGCATTGTCCACGATTCCGATCCGGGCCGCGAATATGAAGAAACGCTTCACAAGGGCGAGGCGCTGATCCAGGCGCTGGCCGAGGCAAGCGCATTGACTCCCCGTCAGCATGGACGGGGACAGGACTTCAGTCCTGTCCCCATGGCCCGAATGCAGGATAAACACTTGATAGCAGGCAAGCGCGTGAAATCATGACCTTCGACGTCTACCAAAACGGAAAAAAAATCTCTCCCGCGCAATTGCCGCCCCTGACAGGCACGGACGACATCGGTATTTTCGAAAGTCTCAGGACTTACGGCGGGTGCGTGTTCCGCGAGCGTGAGCATCTGGACCGGCTCTGCGAGTCCGCGCGCACGACGGGCGTGAAGCTTCCGGCCACGGTTTCCGCGCTGAGCCGCGAGATCCGCGGCGCGGTGCAGGCGTTCCGCAAAGACAAAAAGCTGCGGACGTCCGAAGACATTTTTTTGCGGCTCACGGTGTACGGCGAAAAAATTTTCCTGCTCGTGGGACAAAGGAAGCATGCGCCGGATCTCTACGAAAAAGGCGTGGCCTTGAAAACCACCGTGGTGCGGCGCTCGCTGACCAATGCCGCGGCGCCGCAGGCCAAGACCAGCGATTATAAAAACGCCGTCATGGCGGCTCTCGAAACCGGGCCGCGCGTGTACGAGCTCCTGTTTCTCGATGCCGAGGGATTTGTTTCGGAGGTGAGCATTGGCAATCTCTTTATCGTGAAGCGGGGCAAGGTGTTAACGCCGCCCGCGCGGGGAATCTTGAATGGCGTGACCCGGCGTTTTGTGATAGAATGCGTGCTCCCGCGAGACATGGATTTCGAAGAAACGCCCATGACCCGCCACGACGTTTATAACGCGGACGAAGTTTTTTTGACCAACACCTCTTGGGAAATCCTCCCCGTCCGGGAAGTGGACGGCCGGCGAATCGGCCAGGTCCCGGGACCCATAACCCGCAAAATCCACGGTCTCTTCAAGAAAAAGGCAGGACAGGAATGCCGAACGTCAAAATAGAACGCGCCCTCATCAGTGT
>DATJFP010000059.1 GCA_035495615.1 Verrucomicrobiia bacterium
CCGCGGTCAAAAGGAAATTCCGAAAGCAGGGTCTCGTTCAGATTGCGCGGATTGGCGGGAAAATCCGTGCGCTGTTCGATGTATTCGACTTCGCCCAGGTAACGCCCGTCGTCGTAGCCCAGCTGGCCGATATGGTTTTGCCGGTTTTCGAACGGCACCTGGAGATTCGGCTCTTCGTCGAGCGGCAAAAGCTGCGCGACCACGTTGCTGGCGTCGAATCGGTACTTGGCATAGAAAGAATCGGTAATGTGATATTGCGTCGCAAGCCCGTACTTCTTATAGCCTTCCTGGGAACGCAGGTGGTCCACGGAAAAGCCGGGCTCCACGCCCTGCAGGTAACCGGACACGTCGAGTTTCTTGAGCGGCTTGGTCTGGCCCTTGATGAGGTAGGCGTTCTCGCGCGGCTCAGTGTCCGGCCCGCGTAAAGACGAAAGGTCGGCAAAGCTGAGGCCGCCGTCGTAGGAAACGCTCTGGCCCGTCTGTTGCTGCTTGGCCTCGGCGTATTCGGCCGTGATCTTGGTGTTGCGGCCGGCCTTGAACTGGGCATCGATGCCGCGCAGGTCGTAGTCGCGGCCGTGGCCCAGGTGGCGCTTCTCCTGGACGCCGGTCGCGCCGATGCGGAAATGGTCGCCCATGTGCGTGTAGGCGCGGATGCCCCGGTTGGTGTCTTCGATGTTGCTCGGGCCCGCGTCGAATTCGTAATCGATCACCAGGAAAACCGGGCTGCCGTCCAGGATGTTGGACGAGATCAGCGTGTCGGACGCGGCCATGGAAGACAGCGGCCGCGACAGCATGATGCGGCCTTCGTTGTAATCGATCTCGTAGTCCTTGCCTTCCTGCAGGTCGTAGCTGTCGACCGTGATATCCTGCAGCTTGTCGCGGATTTCCACGCGGATTTTTTCGCTTCCCTCGATCACGTTCCGGTTGCGGAGGTAATACAGCGTGCCGCCGGTCGCCGCAAGCTCGTTGTGGTCGGCTTCATGCGAGGCCTTGGCATAGAAAAATTTCACTGCCTTTTTCGGGTCGCCGTAAACCGTGGTCTTCGTGTCTTCGTAAGCGCCCTTCAAGCCGGAAAACGTACGGTTGTAAGTTGAAAGCTCGGTCTCGTTGAACTCGGTCTGGAAGCTTCCCCATTTGAGGAACGACCGGTCCTTTTCGATGAGGATGTAAAACCGCTGGCGCGTGTTGGTGGCTTCGTAATCGCGCGTGGAGCCGTCGCCGTAAATCGGATAATAGTCGTCCTGGTCGAGATTGCGAAAAAACGCGGAACGCTTGTCGTCGGTGTCGTAATGGGACTGGACCAGGTATTTGCCCTTGAGCTTGCCCTTCAGATAATAAGACATCCTCCCGTCTTCGTAAAAATCGGACTTGTACGCGCCTTCCTCGCCCGCGCTCTCGATGTCGCCTTTGTTGAAGTTGTAGCCGAGCTGCTGCTCGCCGAGAGCGACCATGAAGAACATGCTGTCTTTCACCTTCACGGTCTTGTGGTAGGACGTGACCACGCCGTCCGGGCTCTTGGCCTCCACGAGATATTCTTTTTCGCCGGGCGTCACGTAAAATTCCGTCTGGAACCGGCCGTCGGTCTCGACGGGGGTTTCGTGGGAGTTAATGGTCACGGTGTAGCCCGGCTTGGTCTTGCCCTGGATGCGGACCGTGGGCTTGGCAATGAGCGGGATGCTGCTCTTGCCGTCCTTGAAGATGTTGAAGTTGCCCACCGCCGGAATTTCCGGAAGCTGCAGCTCTTTGTCCTCGGAATCGGTTTTGGCAAGCACGCGGAAAAACTGGAGCGGTGTCCAGTCTTCATGGCCTTCGAAGTCTTCCACTTTCAGCTGGTAGGAATAGATGCCGGGCTTGATGAGAAGCCCTTCTTCGGTCTGTCCGTTCCAGGTCACTTCTTCCGGCGGCGCGGAAACGCCGTAACCAGTCCAGATCTGCGTGCCGACTTCGTCACGGATTTCGATGTACCAGTTTTTCACGAATTCCGGATAATTGATCTTGAACTTGAACACGCCCTCTTTTTCCAGATAACCCAGGCCGGCCTTCAAGATTTTGGGCTCGAGATCCACTTCCAGGTCCGGGCGCGATGTGTCCAGGCCCTGCGTAAAATTGACGCTCAGCTCTTCGCCGAATTCCGGCGGCATTTCCGACGGCGGCAAGAGGACCGCAAAATTTGCCTTGCTCATGAGGCCCGGCGTCGTCTTCACCAGGAATGTTTCTTCGGTAATAAATTTAGTGCCCTCGGGCAGCGTGTGCCCGTCGATCTTCACCAGATGCCGGCCCGGCTTGACCGCGGGAATGCTGTAGCGGCCGTGTTCGTCGGTGATGACGATGATGCCTTCTTCGGTGACGAGCTTGATCCAGGGAATGCCGCGCTCGCCTTCGTCCTGCACGCCGTTCTGGTTGTCGTCCTGGAACACTTTACCGATGATGGTGCCTTCCTCGAAAACAGGATCCGGCGTCACGACGAGCTGGACGACCGCGTGTTCGGACAGCTCCGCTCCGTTGGTGAGCACGAGATCAAAACGGTAGTTATTGCCGATCGTCACGGCGCTCGTGGGGATGATGATAAATCCGATGTTCATCACCTGCCCCGCCCCGATGTCTCCCGCGCTGACGATGAGCGATCCTTCGCGCGTGTCGGCCTTGTTGCCGTTCAGCCGCACCGAAGCGTCGTCGGCGCGGAATCCAGGAGGAAGGCTGACATGGAGTTTCACATTGGTCAGCGTGTCGCCGGAATCGTTTTGAAACTGCACCTGCATGGCCACGGGCTCGCCCACCTGGACCGTGCTCTTGCTCTGGGTTACGCGCAGGCCCACCGGAGCGACTTCCGCGTTCGCGCTGTCGAAGGCATTGGTCCCGCCGCCGCCTGTCGTCTCGATGACAAGGACGATGCGTTCGGTCGCGGCGGGCGCAGTCCCGGACGCGGTCAAGGTGACGTAGGGATTGCCCAGGCCCGCGGGAGCGGTCGTGGTATTGGCGCGGCCGGAAGTGACGGAGGAAATGAGATAGTCCGTGCCGTCGGCGCGGACTTCTTTGAATTCAATTTTGAGACGCGAACCGTTTCCGGCGCCCACGGTGGTCGACTGCGCGAGCGCGTTGAACGTGACGAAGTCGCCGGGCTTGACGTTGTCGAAAGTCTGGAACGTGAACGAGCCGTCCGGCACGATGAGCCCGAAGCTGCCTTGCGGCGCGCTCGCAAAACCCGCGCCGTTCAGCGTGGCATTATCGGCTCTGGACGCACCGTTCGTATTGTCCCAGTTCCGGTTTACGCCGCTTCCGATGGCTTCTTCGAAGCCTCCATTACCGAGCACATTGGCATACGCCCGCGCCGGCGCGAAGGCCGCGAAAACGCCTGAGGCGAAAAGAAGGCAAAGGCCGGCTTTCGCCGCCTTCGACATCATCCCGTCAAATTTTTTTTTGTTCCTCATGGAATTTTTTCTTAAAAGCGTTAAAAAAAATTAGAACCGGCGGCTCGAGAAGCTGACGCCGATGCGCCAGTCGTCGCGTATCGCATACGGCGCCTCGCCGTCCTGTTTCGCATTCTGCACCTTGCCCACACCCACGTATTCCCCGAAAATTTTCACCTTGGACAGCCATTCGTTTTCCTTGTAGCGATAAGACCGGAACGGCATCCAGCGGACGCCCGCGCCTACGAAATACTGGTTCTGATAAGGAAACGAAAATTCGGAATTGTTGACGTGCTCGAAGCGCATGTACGGCATGAGCACAAGCTCGTCGTTGATCGGGTTCGGCGGCAGCGGGATGCCCGGGAGGCGGAAGCCCAGGATAACCGACGAATTGAAGATGAAGGCGTCGAAATCCTCTTCGGAGCTGAAGTTCGTTTTCTCATACCGGTAATTGCCGAAATATTCGCCCCACATGAACTCGCGGAGAAAATCCGGGATGCCCGAGCGCTTGCCTTCGCCCGCGGCGGGAAGGTCGATGCCCCATTCGTAGAAGATCTGCACGCCGGCATTCAAATCCGAATCGCGGCTGTTTTCGATTTCGTCGTGCAGCGGGAAGAGGTCGCCGTACATCACGTAGAAACGGAAATTGCGGACCCATTCGAGGAGCGGAAGACTCCAGGGGCGGTAATTGACAAGCCAGGGATTCTGGGAAAACGGACGCCATTCGAGACCGCCGAAAACCCTGAGATTGTCTTTGAAATCGGAGCCTTCGGATTCCATGGCGCCGGTGATTTCCACGAAGGGGTCGATCGTGCTGAGCGGGGCGCGGATGCCTTTGACCACGACGCGGTTGGTCCAGAAACCCACCTGCGCGTTGTAATCATGGTCGGTAAGGTTCGTGGTGCGGAACGAGGTTTCGCCGAAGGACTGCCAGGTGACGGCCTCGCCCTGGCCCTCGCCCTGGAACGGGCCGAAATTCTTTTCGCCGACGTCCAGCGCGTCCAGCATCTTGAGGAAAAGTTTTTCCTGCTTTTCGAATTCCGCGGGGCTGGGAATATTGATGGCTTCGGGCGCTTCGGGCGGCGCGACGTAGGCTTCGGCCTCGTCGACCATGTGGTTGAAATCCCCGCCGGACGCCTGAACCGCGGCCTGAACCATGGCCACTTCCGCCTGGGCTTTCTCCAGCGAAGGAAAAGCTTTGTTGCCGACGAAATAAACTTTCTGCCCGTCTTCGCCCGGCATTTTCAAAATGCGGATGTCGGCGCCCTCGAAGTTCTGCACTTCGGTATTGTCCTTCACCCATTTTTTGAGCGTCTGGGTGTCCTGGATCCCCTGCATTTCGCGCGCCTGAAGGGCGCTGCCGCCGAAGTTCGTGACCGCGGCATACGTGGGCACGCCGCCCTTGCCCGGCGTTTCCACGAAGACAAACCCGCCGATCTCCGTCGTTTTATAAGTCAATTTCTGGTCGGGATTCAAAACGAAATGCTTGGCAAAAATATTTTCTTCAGACGGAGGCGCGGGTTTTTCCTTGGCGGCGCGCGAGGCCCTCGCGGGCGCGGCCGGCTTCGGCGCCGGGGCTGGAGCCGGCTCTTCGGGCTGTTCTTCGATGGCCGGCGCTGCCGCGGTTTCGGGCTGCTCTTCGGCGGCCGGCGCCGCGGTGACTTCGGGTTCCTGCGGCTGTTCCGCGGCAGGTTCTTCGGACGGAGTGTCCTGCGGGGCGGCGGGCGCGGTCTCCGCGACGGCCGGAGTTTCCTGGTGGATATTATAGGTAGGCACCCGCGTCAGGCCGCCCACGACCGGGGCTTTCCTGCGATGACGTGCAGGCGCCGCCGGGGCCTCGCCGCTGACGGGCTGCGTCAAGGCCGGCTGCACGATGCGGCCTTCTTCGGAAGACGAGGCGGACGGGGTCGTTGTCTCCGAGGGCGCTTCAGAAGAGGTTCCGGAAAGACCGGAATAAGTTCCGGTATCGGAAGGAAGATTCGCGGTTTCCCCGTCGGAGGAAGAATGCGACTGGGACCAATTCTCAAGCTCCTGCCACGTGGCATCGTCCGCGTGCAGGATGCCGCCGGCAAAGGTGAGAACGAAGAAAAAAATAAGTGCCTGAAATTTTCTCAAGCGATCACGCAGTTTTTGGTTTTTAAAAACGTGTGTAAAGTGAACACAAAAAGCCCTCGATTTGAGGGCAGAAACCAAAAATAGTATCGGAAATTATTTGCTAACTCTAAACGTGAGAAGCGATTCCGAGCACTTGCTGCATATCATAGAGGCCGCTTTTACGCTTGGCAATGAATTTCGCCGCGCGAAGTGCGCCTTGAGCGAAGGCATCCCGTGAGCTGGCCCGGTGCGTGAGTTCGATTCTTTCACCGTCGCCGAAAAAGAAAACCGTATGATCGCCGACCACGTCGCCGCCCCGCATGGCCAGCACGCCGATCTCGCCCCGGGGGCGCGCGCCGGTCTCGCCTTCGCGGCCGTAAACCGTGTTGCCTTCGATCTTGCGCCCGCGGGCCTCGGCCACGACTTCGAGGAGCTTCACAGCCGTGCCGCTCGGCGAATCTTTTTTCATGCGGTGATGCGTTTCGGAAATCTCGAGATCGTAACTTTCGTCGAGCGCCTTGGCGGCGAGCTGCGAGAGCTTGAAAAGAAGATTCACGCCAACGCTCATGTTCGGAGACTGGACAATGCCGATTTTTTTCGAGGCGGCCCGCAGGGCCTGCAGGTGCTTTTGCGTCAGGCCGGTGGTGCCGACCACGTACGCGGTGCCTGCGCGCAGCGCCGTCTTCACATTCTTTTCGAGCGCGGAATGATGCGTGAAATCGATCAGCACGTCGGCCTTCCCGAAAACTTCTTCCGCATCGGAACTCACGTCCACCCCGAGCGGGGCGAGGCCCAGAACTTTTCCGAGTTCGTCTCCGACATGAGGATTGTCGGCATTTTCGAGCGCGCCTACAATTTTAAATTCCTTGTCCGCGGCGGCGAGCGTGAGAATCCTGCGCCCCATCCTCCCCGCGGCCCCTGCGACGGCGAGCTTGATCATTTGAGGACTCCCGCCTTTTTCAGGGCCTGCTTGAGTTTCAGCTTGTTGTCTTCCCCCATCTCGCAAAGCGGCATACGGAATTCGCCGTGAATCATCTTCATCAGGGCAAGCGCGGTCTTCACGGGGATCGGGTTGGTTTCGATGAACATGGCCTTGTTGAGGCCGCAGAGCTGGCTGTGGATTTTCCCGGCCTGGGCGTAATCGCCCTTCAGCGCAGCGTGCACCATCTGCCGCATCTTGTCCGGCGCCACGTTCGCGGTCACGGAAATGACGCCGCGCGCGCCGATCGCCATCATGGGCACGGTCAGGCCGTCATCGCCGGAGAGAATCGTGATGCCGCACAGTTCGCGGATCTGGTCGACCTGGTCGAGATTGCCGCTGGCTTCCTTGATGGCCACGATCGTGGGG
>DATJFP010000060.1 GCA_035495615.1 Verrucomicrobiia bacterium
CAAAAGCATCGGAAGAACCAGGCCCATCGAAACGGACCACCAGTTGTAATGAGCATGCTGATTCATGATCAGCCGGCTTTTTGCGAGGTCTTCGACGTTCTTGAAATTGACGTCGTGTTTGTAAAACATGATCCAGCCCACGTGGCAAAAGAAAAATCCCCTCTTGCTGTTATGCGGGTCGAGATCGGTGTCCGTGAATTGATGGTGCTGCCGGTGCTGGGAGGCCCAGCGCAGCGCGGATTTCTGGAAGGTGGCCGCGCCGAAGGCAAGAAGCAGGAACTCGATGAATTTGCTGGTTTTGAAAACGTTGTGCGAAAAATAGCGGTGGTAACCCACCGTGATGGCAAAGCTCGTGGTGATTAAAAAAAACAGGAAGAGAAAGAGTTCGGAAAGGGCCAGCCCGTGATGATAGATGTAGATCGGGGTTCCGATGACTCCGATCAGGGTAACGGCCGGCATAAAAATAACGGCCATCCAACGGGTATGGCGCTTGGGAGGCGAATAACCACTCATAGGTCATTGTACCTTGTTTGGGGGAAAGAACAACGGGTATAACCGGGCCGTTCCCAACCCGAAAAGATCCACAACCCGCAGCGACCTCCTTGTTTCACGCGCCATCACGAATTTTAGGCTCGACAAGAACGTCTCCAAGTCAGTTCACAAAAAATAGCGGGGCATTCCATACTCTGCCCGCCCCCTTCATCGCCTTCGCTTATTGCGCCGCTCCCGATCGCCAGCCCCGCCGGCCAATGTCAGATAAAAATAAGCACTGGCAATCGAGCCGCGCTGGCATGTAATTCGAGCTGCATCTGCTAAATAATAAAGCGCGTCTCTTTTAGGCGAGCATTTTTACTTTATACTTCCCGCCATGCGAAATATTAGGCTTACCGATGAGTTGCTTACCCGGAAAATTTTTGTGATACGCGGCTATCGTGTCATGCTGGACAGCGATCTTGCGGAGCTTTATGGGGTATCGACCAAGCGGCTCAATGAACAAGTCGGACGCAATAGAAACCGATTTCCGGATGATTTTATGTTCCGTTTAACAGCGAAAGAAAAGGCTGAGGTGGTCGCAAATTGCGACCACCTCCATAAGCTGAAATATTCTACTTCCTTGCCTCATGCCTTTACTGAATATGGCGCCGTCATGCTGGCAAGTGTCCTCAATAGTGCCCTGGCCATTCAATCCAGCATTCAGGTCGTCCGAGCATTCATCCGTTTGAAGGAGCTTTTAAGCACGAATCAGCTCCTGGCAAAGCGGTTAGATGACTTAGAAAGGAAAATTCAAAAAAATGATGCGGAAATCCAGGCCATATTTGACGCCATAAGACAACTCATGTCGCCGCCGGAAAATTCCAAAAAACGCATTGGATTTCATTGAGTCGGAAAGCGGCTATCGATTGTGCAAAAAAAATAGCGGGGCTCTGGGGAGAGCCCCGCTATCTTTCATTCCAAAGGTCTAAGCGGAATCTTTTGATTCCGGCAACCTGTGGTCGAAGCCTGAGCGGTGAGGCCTTGAAGCATGTCCTCACCGCGTAGCGACGAGATCATTAATTGAGCTCGGGGCTTTTCCGGTGAGGCCTTGATGCGTGTCCTCACCGGGTGCCGACGAGGTTATTAATTGGGCTCGTCGGCTGGTTAAATCTTGGTCACGTTGGCGGCCTGGTCGCCCTTGGGACCGGCGGTGACTTCGAACTGCACCTGCTGGCCTTCATCGAGGGACTTGTAGCCGGTTCCGTTGATGACCGAATGATGAACGAACACATCCTTCGCGCCATTAGAACGGGTGATAAATCCGTAACCCTTGGAGTTATCGAACCACTTCACTGTTCCTGTTTCCATATGTAGTATCCTCCTTCCGGAAAAATCGCACAACGAGATGAATCTCATGTGAGGTAGGTCTAAACGCAGGAGTAAAAATAAACGAGGACTGACTGGCAAAGCAGACAAGAGACTCGGAGATTTTTTTCACTTGCAAAGCACTACTGGTGCCCACTATGGACTACCGGCCCTTCCCTGTCAACACATCATTTCATTTATTTTTTTTGCGCCCGGAAAAGGCTGCCCTTCTTCGGCCACGGACTAGCAGCCCCGATCCTTGTTTTCAGATCAGGCCGGCCGCTCAGGCGCACTTGGGCAGGTCGATGGTAAAGACGCACCCTTCATGGCCCATGTTCCGCGCGGACAGGCTGCCGTGATTGAATTCGACCGCTTGCCGGCTGAGCGAAAGCCCCAGGCCCAGGCCGCTTTTGTCGGCCCCTTTTTGGACAAAGGGCTTGAAGAGATCTTCGGTTTTTCCCGGGATGCCGCCGCATTCGTCCTTCACGTCGATGATGACGTGCCCGTCGGATTCTTTGCCCGTCACGCGCACGGCGCCGCCGTTCTTGGTGAATTTCATTCCATTGCTTACGAGGTTCGACAGCGCGGAATAAATCATGTGCGGGTCGGCCGTCAATTCGATGGCGGGATCGACGTCGATTTCAAGGCGGACGCCTTTTGACTTTCCCACGACTAAGGCCGAGGCCTCGACGGCGCTGACGACGTCGATCAGCCGGACGGAAGAAAGCTCCGGGGGTGCGGCCCCGCGCAGGCGGACTTCTACAAGGGACTTGTCGAGAATGTGCTGCATGCGGTCCAGCGCATGCTCCAGCACATGGGAGGTGCTGCCGGCGATGCCGGCCTTTCCTTGCTTGATCATGTCCTGGGCCATCATCGCGGCCGCCAGTGAGTTTCCCAGTTCGTGGAGAAGAAAGCCAAGCTTTTCGGTTTCTCCGCGCTCGACATCCGAGCTTTGCGCTGCTTCGAATTCCGTGACGGCTTCGGCGATCGCGCAGTCGAGGCAGAAATTGAGCTGGCGGAATTCTTCGGCGGTGATCTTATACTTTTTTTTCTGAACCATTTCCATGATGGTCTGGCACACGGCGCCGTAAGCGTGCACGACCTGGCCGACGGTATAACCGAGCCGCAGGGATTCTTTTCCGCGCATCGCGGCGCTGCCTTCGGGGAGCGTCGCGCCGCAGGGAAAACTGCCGTAGTCCGGGCCCTTTTGCAGAGCCCGGCGCAGGACGCCGGTCAGTTCGCTCAAAAAAATGGGCAGGCCGCGGTCGAGCGCTTCGGACGAGGGCTTGGAGGCGCTCAGAGAAAGCATCTTGCCCTTGCACTCGTCCAGGATTTCTTGATGATTTTCGATCAGGAATTCGAAAAGCAAGCGGCCTCCTCTCCCCCTGTGCCTGGATGTAATTCTACTCTTACTGGGACAACATTCCTGCGGGGCCGGAACTGAAAAAGGCGTCGGTAAATAGCGGGCCGCCGCCCAAAATGCGGCTTAACGTATTGAAGCGCCCTTTCTTAGACCTATTGGATTTTTTTGGAGGGATCCTGGAAATCCTGCCCGAAGCTGGGGAGGAAGAGGCCTTCGTTGGACGGGCTTCCGGTTGGGTTACCGATCATGTCGAGCTGGGACTCGACGGCGGATTGCTGGACCCGGACTTGTTCGATGAGCTGTTTGCAGGCGCTGCTATTGGGATCGAGCGCGCAGGCGGTCTGCTGGCGGTTCGAGGGCAAGGCGGCGAAGAGCGCGGGGGCACAAATAAAAAGTAAAAATAAAAAAGCGGCGGAAATTTTCATAAGCTGGGGATTATACGGATGCGGCAGTTAAGGTGCAAATTGATTTTCAAAAAAAGGCGGCTCTAGACTTTATTGAGGCAGGAAAAAAGCGCTTCGATTTTTTCTGCGTCTTTGTTTTTTTCGAGGCGGTGCACCCACTCGTCACGCTTGACGAAGATGGCGCCGTGGTTGAGGATCAGGTCGCGCGCTTTTTGGAGGGCGGCAACGCGGACGGGATAGGTGCAGACGGCGATCATCTTGGAGCTGTGGATGGCGCAGTGGACTTTGGTTTCGTACTCCATGAAGCGGTACATGCCTTCGTCTTCCCCGATCCATCGCGTGTTGCCTGAAGCGCGAAGGCCTTTGTAGCCTTCGTCCTCGACTTTCTGGGCTTTGGCTTTCCATTGCTCCAAAAGCGCGTCGATGGGTTTCAGGTTTCCGTCCGGCCCCGTATAAAATTCGGTGTAATGGCGGATTTCCATCTGGCCTTTGGCCATGCGGGCATTGATGTCGGGCACCACGGCAGCGAGCGCGCGCCTGGCTTCTTCCACGGAAAGATCCGCGACCACCCAGATGCAGGCTTCGTTGTTCTCCAGCCCCTGTTTGAAATAAGGCACGAGGATTTCGATGAGGTCTTGTTTGGTATTGTAAAACTGGCAGACGTGCGTGCCCCACGGCAGATCAAGCAGCGCTTTGCCGCCTTCCACGGGAACTTTGATGATGTCTTTCGCGATGAGATACAAAAGCACTTCGGCCATGATGTCGGCGGACATGCCTTCATACGTGCGGCCGTCGAAATCAATCGGCATCAGCGCGCACAGGGAATCAAAACCGTGTTTGGTTTCGGGGATTCCGGCCTTAACGAGTTTTTGGCGGAGCGCTTCTTTCGGATATTGCATGGTAATCATGAAAACCTTTCGAAGTTGCGTTTATTTTACGGTAAAGGCCAAATCGTGCGCCATAGGGGATTTCCCTACAAAATAAACTTTCCCCGGAGGACGGGAGAGAAAGGCGAATTACGGCTTTGGGAGCTTATCGACGAGGGGCTGGAGCCTGGCGCGCTCTTCCGTGACGCCGGCCTGGAGCTTTTTGATCTCGGCCTGAAGCTGGTCGAGCTCATTATTTTTCAGGATGCAGGGGGCGCTTTGTTCCTGGCCATGCGCGCAGGCAGCCTGGCGGGCGGCGAGCGTGGGTTCTAATTGCTGCTGCACGGCCGCCACCTGAGTCTGAAGCTGCATGATTTCGTCCTGGATATGGTGGAGCTGGTCGTGGGTGGTCATGCGCCCGCAATGCGCGGGCGCGAGGGCAAAAATCGCGAGGAAAGCGGCAAGCGTTTTCATGGCCGATGTTACGGCCATAACGCGTGAGAACTGTATGCCAGCCGAGAGTGCTTTTTCTCTCGGCACGCGGTGAAGCCATGCTTCTGGGCCGACGAGTTTTTTAATGGGGCTCGTCGGCTGAATCCTCTTTTCCCCGATTTTGGGGCCCGCGCGCAGGTCTTATCATGGGCTCCAACCAAGGAGGCTTTATGGATCTTTCGGAAAAAAAAGTCGCGATACTGGCGGAAGACCTGTACGAGGATTTGGAGCTATGGTATCCCAAGCTGCGGCTCACCGAAGCCGGGGCCGACGTGTGGGTGATCGGCGCGGGAAAAGAAGCTTATCACTCCAAGCACGGGTATGAAGTCAAGGCGGACGCGCCGGTCGACCGCGTGAGGGCGGAAGAATTCCACGCCATCGTGATTCCCGGCGGCTATGCGCCCGATCACATGCGCCGCCATCCGAAGATGGTGGAATTCGTGCGCAAGGGATACCAACAAGGTCTCCTGATCGCCGCCATCTGCCACGCGGGCTGGATGCTGGCGTCCGCGGACATCATCCTGGGAAAGCACGTCACGGGGTATATGAGCATCAAAGACGATCTTATCAACGCGGGCGGGATTTACGAGGACAGTGAAGTCGTGCGCGACGGCAACCTGATCACGTCGCGCTTCCCCTGCGATCTTCCCGCGTTTTGCCGCGAGATTATCGAATCGCTTTCCGGAGCCGGAGCGCGCAAAGAAAAGGCCGCCTGACCGCTAGAAGGAAAAGGTGTATTCCATGTTGGCCGCGCTTTCGTCTTCCACGGACCGCCGCCAGGCCTGCGCGTCCTGGTTGTCGTGAATGGTGCGGCTGGCCTCGACGTCCAGCGAATTGCGCGAATCAAACTTGTAGCCGAGGCCGACATTGGCTGTCGACTGGCGCACCACGTCTTGAGAGCCCGTCGTTTCTTTGAGGCCGTATTTGTAGTCGATCTTTTTATCCTTCTTGCCGCCGTCGGTCAGTTCGGCGTTCAGGCCGCCGGTGCGCGGATCGGTCCAGAGGACCATTTCATTTTGTTCGGCCACTTCGCCGGGATCGCTTTCGCGCACGAGAGGCGCGACGGGCGCGGGCATATCGGGCGCGGCTTGCCGGACTTCCTTGAAAACAAGCGGCGCTTCCGTGGACTTGTGGACTTCGGCGAGCGGCTTGATAAACACAAACGAGCCCGCCGCGAAAATTAAAATCGTAAATCCAAAAATGAGATTTCGATGAGCCGTTTTCATGAGGAAGGGTCCATTCTGGGGTACGGCTCTATTATGCTTCCGCGGGGAATGCGGGACTAGCGGGGGTGCGGCGTCATTTCTTGTAGGGAAAAAGCGGCGGTCTTGCGCGCAGCGGCGGAACGGCTGGGGAACCGTCCCGGTTCTTTTGAAGGATCGATGCCTGTCTGCTTAACGTCCCTGGCCCGGCATGAGTGCGATCCTGATGTCCCAAGCCGTGGCGCCGAATTCCTGCGCGATGGAAATCATCTCGCGCAATTCTTCGTAACGCTCGTCTGCAACGGCCTGTTTGATGTAAGCCAGGGCGGTCACTTTGATCGCGTGCGGGTCGGCACCGGCCTTCAATTCGGACAACACTCTCAAACTCTCCAAAGTCGTCATTCGGGTTCCTTTCTAAGAGAAGCCCATCTTCTCAATGTTGGGAGCTTTCTTATAGTGTAGCATCTCAGGCAACCGTGACTGTCCTCTGAGGCCTTTTTTCCTCTCCTCCTTTTACTGTCTTATCGGCTGGTTTTTTACATTCTTCTGTATCAGGTTTATTCGGGGCAGAAAAATCATGACCTTTCAAGCCGGGGTCAGGCTTGCGGGACGTCCCGGGACTGCGGCGCGCGGGGCTCCAGATAAGGCCGGAGGCGCTTAACCATGGCCCCGGCAATGGCGCGGTGCGCGAGAGGGTTGGGATGGCCGTCGCCGGAAACGGCAAAGTGCGTGTGGACCTTTCCTTCGAAATACGGCAGGAGATCAAAGACCGGAATGCCCAGCTCTTTTCCCCATTCCGCGACCGCGCGGTGAATGCCGCGGTAAGGATACGACGCATCGAACGGCTGGGTGAAATCCGGAAGGATGAAAACCACCAGCACCGCGGCGTGCTGTTTGGCGTAGCGGTTGATTTGCTCGAGCGCTTTTTTGGAAGCCTTGCCTTTCCAGCTTCCGGGCTTGAATCCTTCGTTGTAATCCACGCGCGCCTCAGGCGGCGACAGCTTGCGCTTCAGCGCGGTGACGGACCACAGCAGATTTCCGCGGTACCGGAGGCGCGGCGCGAGCGGCAGCATCTGCTGCGGCTCCGCGTCGTTCACGGCATACGCGAGCGCGACGACGCGCGGCATCGCGGCGGGAAAAACATCTTTCACCAGCTGCGCTTCCTGCACGGTGCTGAAACCGGGCACACCCGCGTTGAACACCGAAGCGTGAATCCCCTTTTTCCGCAAAAGTTCTCCGAGCAGGCTGGGAAAATTCTGATTGTCGTTCACGGCCCATCCGAACGCGGCCGAATCGCCGAGAACGAGAATACGTCCGGCCTCCCCGCCGTTCAGGTCCGGCGCCGGGCCGCGGAAACCGAGCGCGTTGATTCTGTATTCCCAGGGACTGCCGCCGTTCGGAGTGGCGCGCTTTCTTGCCGTGTTCGGACGCATGCGGATCTGGTAGGGCTTCGTCCTGTCGTAAACGAGCAGGTCGTGATAATAGTGCCCGAGCTCGTTCAGGTAGCGGTAGAAAACCGCGGTGCGGAAGCCGCCTTCGGCAAGACAGGTCAGGGTAAAAATCCAGAGAAACGCGGAAAGGATCGTTTTGAGGAGGGTCTTCATCGTAAGAATTCTATCATTGCGGGGGGATGCGGCGAAGAAAGATCAGGCCTGGAAAGACGAATGGCGGGACCTTGCGGCCCCGCCATTGTCGACTATCAGGTTAATACGCTGCGAAGGATTAAACCTTCGAAACGTTGGTGGCTTGATCACCCTTGGGTCCTGCCGTCACTTCAAACTCGACCTGCTGACCTTCATCAAGGGACTTGAAACCACTCCCGTTGATCGCGGAGTGATGGACAAACACATCTTTGCCACCGGAAGCACGGGTGATAAATCCATAACCCTTGGAGTTATCGAACCATTTCACGGTACCTTTTTCCATGTGAAAATTTCCTCCTTTCACAAAAAACATACATAGGAGAAACCCGAATGTATGGGTAGTAGGGCAGGAAAAACAAGCGAGACAACTGGCAATGCAGAAGGTTACTCGGAGATTTTCACATGCACTTCACTACTGGGGCGGTAGTCTGCCCTACCCCCCGGCGGCTGTCAACGTCTATTTTTTTTCGCTCCAAAACAAAATGACGGCCGCACGCACGGCTGCTCATGTTAGAACAATGTTTTCGCTTATGGTTAAACGACTTGCGGCTATTCCGGATCGGATTTCGCGGAAGCGTCGGCGGGTCCGGCGTCGTCCGGATCCTGCGGAGGACCGGACGTTTCTTCGGCTTCGGGATTGCCCGAGGCTTGGGACTGCGCCACCTCGTCGGCCATGCGCATCGCCGCGATCACTTCGTGGCCGCTGCGGAAAAGCGGAAAGAGCTCGTGCGTTTCATCGGAAATATTGCGGTTGTCCTGAACCGTCATGGGCCCATCGAAAGTGAGCGCATAAAAGCGAACGCGGTTCAGTTCCGGTAAGGGGAAATGCTTGGTGGGGTTCAGCTTTTTGCCGCGCACGAACGTGTCCGCGGTGAGCAGGAATTCCTCGGCCTTCATGCGTACGGCCTCGTGCTTTTCCCCGCCCACGACGCCGCCGCCCGTCCCGAAAAAAAGGCTCACATTGTGCTGGTTGATGACGACGAGCGTCACCACCGCCTGCGGGTAGCCGATCTCCATGAGCAGGCCCCAGACATGCGGATTTTTTTCCGTGGGCTGCAGCCCCAGCTTGCGCCAGTTCAGGCTGAGCATCTGCTGGCGGAGCGTTTCGTAGTTTTCGGCGGGTTTCGGCAGTTTCGGCATGATCTCCTCGAATCCCGGGCATTATACACCCGAAAATTGCCCGTCCCTACGTGATTTTGAGAAGACAAATCCGGCTCAGGATCCCTCAGGTGAAGCCGCGGGCGCGGCAGGCGCCGCCCCTCTCAGCTGCTTGAGGACTGGATCGTCTTCGGGAACGGTCACATCCACGGGCTTGCGCGTGTCCCGGCCCAGCGACCGCGCCGAGGCGGCAATCAGGTAATCGATCAACTCACGCAGATTTCTCTCGTCACTCTCCGTCGAGGTCTCGCCCACCCAAACGGCCCTTGCTTCCTGCGGCGCCTGAGTCTGCCCGTTTTTGAGGACGCGCAGGCGCAGGTGCGCGGTGTAGACCGGATAGGTATCCGCCACGATCGTCGAATAATACAGCGGGTCCCAATTGTCGAAACCCATGCCGCCCACGAAACGGTAACGCCCTCCCGCGAAAGGCCCGGGCACTTTGGACAGACGGGTTTCTTCGCGCCCTTCGATTCCGTAATCGTACTGCAATTCGTATTGGGCCCCGGTTTCATTCACCTGAAAACCCGAGGCGCGCAGTGCGGTCTCGATTTTTTCTTTCACCATGCGGTCGAAAATAGGATTCGGCATGCCGGGATTCGGGGACACGGAAAAGGAAGAGCCCGCCGGGAACTGGCTCACGCCGTCGCCGGGCAGCGCATAAGCGTCGAGCCTCACGCGGCGGGCGCAGCCCTGTGTCCAAGGCAAGACAAGCAAGATCAAAATCCAAAGCCGGACTATTTTTTTCATGACATGATCGTAAGAAGGCGCGCGTCCCCGCCCTATCGGGGAAGCTCCAAAAATCAGCGGCGCTTTGGAGTGATCAGGGCGAGCGCGGCGAGGACCGCGGAAAAGGCGAGGCAGGCGGGAGCAAAGGCGTATCCGCCCTTCATATACGGCGTGGAAAGCCGCGCCTTCGGCACTTCGGCCGCGAAGACTTCGCGCTGGTTCCAATGCGAACGCGCCAGCTCCCGGCCGAGCGGATCGACCGCCAGAGAAATGCCGTTGTTCGCGGCGCGGACCAGGCTGCGGCCCGTTTCGATGGAACGCAGCCGCGTCATCCCGGCGGCGAAATCGTAATAAAAAGACATTTTCCCAAGCGCCACGGAATCGTTGGTCAGATTGATGAGAAGGTCCACGTTGTTTTCCGCCAGGCGCCGCACGAGATCCGGAAACAGGCTTTCAAAGCAGATCATCACGGCAAAGGAAGTGCCGGCGGCCTCGAAGCGCGCGGCTTCACGTCCGGCCTCGTAAAGCGCGGGAAATCCCCACGCGCGCAGCTGCGGGATCATCCACGCGGCGGGCGATTTTTCCATCACGGGGAAAAGGCGGATTTTATCGTAGTTCCCCTTTTCTTCTCCCGCTTCCGAAAACAGGACGGCGGAGTTAAAAGCCATCTTCCGTCCGTTTTCGATTTCAAGCCGCTGGTATCCCGTGAGAACCGGCACGCCCGCTTCCCGGACCGCGGCGGTAACTTTTTCCTTGATCGCAGCGCGCTCGGGATGAAAAAGAAATCCCGGCACCGCGGTTTCCGGCCAGAGAACAAGGTCCGGTCCGCTTTTCATCGCTTCATGCGTGAGCTCGGCGTGAATGGAAACCGCCTCTGCGAGAAAAGCCGGCACCCATTTCTTTTCCGGCGTGAGATTGCCCTGAGCCACGGCGATCTTCACGCTCCCCGCGGGAAGCGGTTCCGCAAGCCGCTTCTTTCCAAAAACAAAAGAACCTGCGATCGCGGCGGCACAAAGGACGATGAGGAAGAAGCGGCCGGGCGAACGCTTGCGGGCCGCGAGATAAATGAGCACGTTGACGGAAACCGCGAGGAAGCTGAGGCCGTAGACGCCTGCGAATGAAGCCAGCTGCGCGATCTCCTCGATCGGCGCGGCATAATAGCCCAGAAGTCCCGCGGGCATGCCCCAGAATCCCAGCGAGCGCAGCCCTTCGAGCGCGGTCCAGAGAAAGGGCGCGGCGGCCCATCCCCAGCGGCCCCAGCGCTGCACAAAGAAAAACGTGAGCGCCGCAAAAGCCGCATAGAAAAGAGCCAGAACCGCGGCGGCGGCAATGAAAGCGGGAATGCTGACGCCGGTAAGCCAGAACAGCGCAAAACCGAGATACAAAACTCCGAATCGCCAGCCGTGGGAAAAGGCATCGGCCGCGTCATAGCGGTCATTCAGGGAAGCAAAGAAAGGAACGAGGGCAAAAAAAAGGGTCCCTGCAAGGCCTGGAAGGCAGCTTGCAAGGACCAGTAGGAAAGAAACGAGAAGCGCGATCACGCTCTCCTTAAAGCCTAGGCGATTTGCGTTTTCCTGCGGACGAAAAAGGCCGCGAGAAGGCCGAGAGCCATGAGGGAAAGCGTGGCCGGTTCCGGATTCGCGACCACCGACGACCCCGTGAAATTGGCGTCGAAAAAGTTCTTCGCGAGGTTGCCGTCGAGAATGGATGTCGCGCCGGCACTTCCGGGCCTGATGTAAGCAAAGAAAGATCCGACCGCGGCCGCGTCATTGGGCACGAGAAAATTTCCCGTCAGGCCGTATTCCGCGAAAACGAGCGGGCCAAAAGCCAGGACGTCCGGCGAATCCGTT
>DATJFP010000061.1 GCA_035495615.1 Verrucomicrobiia bacterium
GGCCATGACATGAACGATACGATCACGCCGCTCGAAGCGGGAATCGGCTGGGCCGTGAATTTGACCAAAGATTTCACGGGCGCCGGGGCGCTGAAAAAGCAGGCGCAGTCCGGGCCGCAGAAAAAACTCATCGGCTTTGAAATGCTGGAGCGCGGCATTCCCCGTGAAGGCTATGCGATCGTGAGAAACGGCGAAGCGGCCGGCGCGGTCACCAGCGGGACATTCGCGCCCACGCTGAAAAAAAACATCGGTCTCGGCTACGTCCGGACGCCGGAACCCGCGGCCGGCGAGGAACTCGCGGTCCGCATCCGGGACCGCGACTTAAAAGCCATAGCCGTGAAGCTTCCTTTTTATAAAAGAACGAAATCATAACCCTATCCCCGGAGGAATCCATGAATTTTCCGAATGAGCTGCGCTACACCAAAACCCACGAATGGGCCCGACGCGACGGCAATGTGCTCACGGTCGGCATTACCGATTACGCCCAGAAAGAAATCTCCGACGTGGTTTTCGTCGAGCTTCCCAAGAGCGGGAAAGAAGGCCAGGCCGGCAAGCCGATCGCGGTCGTCGAATCCGTGAAAGCGGCCTTCGACATTTACGCGCCTGTCAGCGGCAGCGTGACCCAGGTCAACAGCGCGCTGGAAGGGGATCCGGGCCTCGTGAATCAGGATTGCTACGGCAAGGGCTGGTTTTTTTCGATCGCCCTGAAGGACGCGTCCGAATGGGACAAGCTCATGACCAAAGAAGACTATGAAAAAAGCCTCAAAACGGGAGTTTAATTGAGAGCGCCTAACAGAATCCTGGTTGAAGCGAAAACTCGCAGGCCAAAGGGATTCGAGGCGCGACGGGCAAAAAACGCGGAAGCGTACTCACAGCAGTACGCTGAGCATTTTTTGACCGGTGCAACGAAGAAGCCCGCAGGCATGCGGGTTTGCAGCCAAATAGGATTCTGTTAGGTGCTCAAATGGAAACCACTCTTGATAAAGCGCAGCGGAGCGAGAACATGCATTACCTTCCTTTGACCGAAGAGGACAAGAGAAAGATGCTGGAGGAAATCGGGGTTTCCTCCTTCGAAGATCTCTTGAAAGGCATTCCGGCCGCACTCCGCGATCCCGAATTGCGCATCGGCGAGGCCCTCAGCGAATTCGACATCCAGAACCTGATGAAGACGCTCGGCAAAAAGAACAAATCCGCGGCCGACGTGCTTTCTTTTCTGGGCGGAGGCAGCTACGAGCATTTTATTCCCACGGCCGTGGGCGAAATCATGCGCCGCAACGAATTTTACACGGCCTACACGCCGTACCAGCCCGAAGCCGCGCAGGGAAGCCTGCAGGTGATCTTCGAATATCAGAGCCTCATCACGGAGCTCACGGGCCTGGACGTGACCAACGCGTCGCATTACGACGGCTCGACCAGCCTTGCCGAAGCTGCCGTGCTTGCGCTGCGCCAGACCGACCGCACGAAAATCCTCGTGTCGCGTGCCGTGCACCCGCATTACCGCCAGGTGCTGAAAACTTATTTCCACGAAACGCCGTACAAAGTGGTCGAATTCGGTTTCGGCGAAGACAAGACGTTTGACCGCGCCGATTTCGAATCGAAGATCGCCGACGACACGGCCGGCGCGATTTTCCAGACGCCGAACTTTTTCGGCGTGCTCGAAGACCTCGAAGGCGTGAGCGATAAGCTGCACACGAACGGCAGCCTTCTTCTTTTGACCGCGAACCCGATGTCCATGGGCTCGCTGCGTTCGCCCGGTGAATGGGGCGCGGACGTGGCGGCCGGCGAAGGCCAGCCTCTCGGCGTGCCGCTCCAGTACGGCGGACCGTACCTTGGTTATTTTTCCGTTTCGCGCGCGCTGATGCGCCGCATCCCCGGACGCCTTGCGGGCATGACGCAGGATTCCCAGGGACGCCGTGCCTACTGTCTGACCCTGCAGGCACGTGAACAGCATATCCGCCGCGAAAGGGCGGCCTCCAACATCTGCACGAACCAGGCGCTTTGCGCGCTTGCCGCGTGCGTGTACATGACGCTGCTCGGCAAGGAAGGCATTCAGGAAGTGGCGGAGCTCAACATGGACCGCGCCGCTTACCTGCGCCGTCTTGTCGCGGACGTGCCGGGCTTCGAAGTCCGCAAGGACCAGCCTATCTTCAACGAATTCGTGGTAAAGTCGAAAGTCCCGTTCAAGATGATCGAGGAGAAGCTGATCGAAAAGAACATCCTCCCGGGCATCGACCTTTCGCAGTTCTATCCGGAATTGAAAAACGAATTCCTCGTCTGCGCCACGGAAACGAAGACGCGTGAGCAGCTCGAAAACTTCGTGAAGGAGCTCGGAAAATGCTGATTTCCCAGGACAGCCGCCTCAGTTTCGAAAAAAGCCGCTCCGGAAGGCGCGGCGCGTCGCTGCCGCAGGGCCGCTATGAAAAAAGCAAAGTCCTCGAGCGAATCCCGGAAAAATTCCGCCGCAAGCGCCCGATCGTGTTCCCGGAAATGACGGAACCCGAAGCCGTGCGCCACTTCGTCCAATTGTCGAAGAAAAACTTTTCCATCGACACGCATTTTTATCCGCTCGGCAGCTGCTCCATGAAATACAACCCCAAGATCAACGAATGGGTGGCGGCGCTCGACGGTTTCGCGAAGGTCCATCCTTTGCAGCCGGCCGAAACCGTGCAGGGCATGCTCCAGGTTTTTCACGAGCTCGAGCACTCGCTGAAAGAATTGACGGGCATGAAGCGTTTTACGCTGCAGCCGGCCGCCGGCGCGCACGGCGAGCTTACGGGCATGATGCTTGTGCATGCGTATCATCACCACTTGAAACAGAACAAGCGCCGCAAGGTGCTCGTTCCCGACTCCAGCCACGGCACGAATCCCGCGAGCGCCGCGCTTTTTGGCTATCACGTGGTCGAGATCAAGAGCAACAGCCGCGGCCGCGTGGACCTGAAGGCGCTGAAAGAGCACCTCGACGATGAAACGGCCTGCCTCATGCTCACCAATCCCAATACGCTCGGCCTTTTCGAAGAGGAGATCCTCGAGATCACCAAGGCCGTGCACGAAAAAGGCGCTCTTCTTTATTATGACGGCGCCAATTTCAATGCGCTGATGGGCGTCGCGCGCCCGGGCGACATGGGTTTTGACATCGTTCACCTCAACCTGCACAAAACGTTCTCCACGCCGCACGGCGGCGGCGGCCCCGGCTCCGGCCCGGTCGGCGTGAGCGAGAGGCTCGTGCCTTTCCTTCCCGGACCGCTCGTCGAAAAAGACGACATGGGCTACCGTTTCCAGCCCGTGGGAGATCTTTCGATCGGCCGCGTGAAGTCTTTCCACGGCAACGTGGGAATGCTCGTGCGCGCATACGTGTACATCCGCACGCTCGGCCTGGAAGGCCTGAAAAAGGTGAGCGAAGACGCGATCCTGAACGCGAACTACATGAAAGAAAAATTGAAAAAGATTTTTCCCGTGGCCGTCGACGAGCCGTGCATGCACGAGTTCGTGCTGACGCTGAAAAACGCCAAGGCCCAGGGCATTCATTCCGGGGACGTGGGTAAGCGGCTGCTTGATTACGGGTACCACGCGCCGACGGTACATTTTCCGCTCGTCGTGGAAGAGGCCCTCATGATCGAGCCCACGGAAAGCGAAAGCAAGGAAACCCTGGACTCTTTCATCGAAGCGCTGGAAAAAATTGCGGTGGAAGTCGCGAAGGACCCGGAAAAGGTCCAGAACGCGCCGCATACCATGCCGATCACGCGCCCCGACGAGGTGCTTGCCGCGCGCAAGCCCATCCTGTCCTACCGCGACCTGATGAGGGAAAAAATCCTGCTTGCCGAAGGCGCGCCTTTCTAGGCGTCCTCGACGGAGGCTTATGTCCGAAATCCGGCTGTATCCGCCCCTCAGCGCCCCGATGCCTTTTCAAATGGCATTGGACGAAATCCTCTTCCGCAAGGCCATGGAAGAGAAGCCGTCGTCCGCGCTTTTGCGGTTTTATTATGCTTCGAGCCCCTGGATTTCCGTGGGCTATGCGTACGCGGGCTGGAAGGAATGGGAAGAGGGCCGCTCCGCGGCGCAGGCTTCCCGCGTGCCCGTCTGCCGCCGCCTGACCGGAGGCGGAGAAGTGCTGCATGGCCGCGATCTCATGTTTACGCTGATCGCGCCCAAGGATTTCGACGAGTCTTTCGGGTCCGTGCGAGTCAGCTACTGGAAGATCCACGAAGTGCTGAAGGCTGCGCTGGAAGAACTGGGCTGCCCGCCGCGGTTTTACCGCTGCGACGAAGAGCTGCCCAAAGGCCGCGAATGTTTTATGTTTCCGATCGCCACGGATCTCGCCTTCGGCAACAAGAAAATCGCGGGCGGGGGGCAGAAGCGTTCGCTCGGCATGCTGCTGCATCAGGAGTCCATCCAGTTCCAGCCGCCTTGCGGTTTCGAAGACCTGGCGGCCGCGATCGAACATCAATTCGCCCGGGCCTTTGGCGCGGAAATCAAGGAACAGCATTGGGACCCCGACTGTCTTTTCCGGGCGGAAAAACTGGGGCAGGAGAAATATGAAGTGAATCCCGCGCAGGCGATGTCAGGCGGACGCTCATGAAAGAAAAAGACGATTTTCTCCAGAAGATCGAGAAGGTCATCCAGAGCAATTCGCAGTACAAGTTCGAGGCCTACAGCTTCGTGCTTTCCGCCCTGCATCATACGGTTTCGAAACTGAATAAGCCCCGTCACATCACGGGACAGGAACTGCTGCACGGCATCCGCCGATACGCCCACGACCAGTTCGGGCCCATGGCGCGCGTGGTGCTGAACTACTGGGGCATCAACGAAACGCTGGATTTCGGGAAAATCGTGTTCGCGCTGGTCGACGTCGGCGTGCTTCGCAAGCAGCCGGAAGACAAGCTCGAGGATTTCGCGGCGGTCTACGATTTCAAGGAAGTGTTCGACGAAGGCTACACTATCGAGGACGAATAATGGCGCAGGAAAAACTCCTGGAAAAACTGAATCCGGCCCAGAAAGAAGCCGTGATATGGCCGGCTTCGCCGCTTCTCATCCTGGCCGGCGCGGGCAGCGGCAAGACGCGCATTTTGACCCACCGCATCGCACACCTGATTTTCGAAGGGGTGCCGAGCTTCAACATCCTTGGCGTGACATTCACCAACAAGGCCGCGCAGGAAATGAAGCTCCGCGTGCAGAGGCTCGTCAATCAGGACGTGTGGATCAGCACCTTTCACGCGACCTGCCTGCGCATCCTCCGCATGGAAGCGCCGCGCATCGAGATCGACCGCAATTTTTCCATTTACGACGATTCCGACCAGCTCACGCTCATTAAAGAGTGCGTGAAAGAACTGAACATGAACGAAAAGCAGATCCATCCCAAGGGCGTGCGGGAAAGGATTTCGCGCGCGAAAGATTACCTGATGACGCCGTACCAATATGCGGAAAAATCGCAGGACATCTATGAGGAGTCGGTGGCGAAAGTGTACCGTCTCTACGAAGAGAAATTGACGAAGCTGCGGGCCCTGGATTTCGGCGATCTGATCTCGAAGACGGTGGCCGTTCTCGACCGCTGTCCGGACGTCCTGGAAAACTGGCAGAACCGGTTCCAGCACATCCTGATCGACGAGTATCAGGACACTAACCATGCGCAGTACCGCCTGGTAAAGCTGCTCGCTGCGAAAAGGCGGCAGATCACCGTGGTGGGCGATCCGGACCAGTCCATTTATGCCTGGCGCGGCGCGGATATCCGCAACATCCTGAACTTCGAAAAAGACTATCCGGATGCCGGCATCATCAAGATGGAGCAGAATTACCGCTCGACCAGCGTGGTGCTGGATGCGGCCAACGAGCTGATCAAGCACAACCGCGACCGTAAACCCAAGGCGCTGTGGACCGAGCGGGAAGGCGGGGAGAAGATCACGCTCTTCAACGCGCAGGACGAAAGAGACGAAGCCATGTTCGTCGTGAACCAGGTCCTGAAGAATCGCGACAAGGGGAGAACGCTCGGGGACCAGGTGGTTTTCTACCGCGTCCATGCCCAGTCGCGTATCATTGAAGAAATCCTGATGCGCTACAACGTTCCGTATCGCATCGTGGGCGGCACGCGGTTCTATGACCGCAGGGAAATCAAGGACCTGATCGCCTACCTCAAAGCGATCGCGTTTCCGCACGACGACATCAGCCTGAAGCGCATCGTGAATGTTCCCGCGCGCGCCATCGGCAAAAAGGCCGTGGAACTTCTGGAGGCGTGGGCCAAGACGCACAACGCATCTTTCGACGAAGCCCTGAAGCATGTCCGCGAAATCGAGGAGCTCACGCCCAAGGCAAAGCGGGCAATCGCGGATTTCAGCCTGTTTTTGCAAGGTCTCCGCGACATCCAGGCGCAAACCAAGCCCGGCGATCTCCTGGAAAAAATCCTGCGCGACACGCGTTACGTCCAGGAACTGGAAGCCGAGAAAAGCGCCGAAGCCGAGGACAGGATCGAAAACATCCAGGAATTTTTCAGCGTGGTCCGGGATTTCGAGGAAGAGAAGAAGGAAGAGGCCACGCTCCTGTCGTTCCTGGAATCGATTTCGCTCATGACCGACCTCGACAAATGGGACCAGGGTACGAATGTCCTGACCCTCATGACCATGCACATGGCCAAGGGGTTGGAGTTCCCGGTGGTCTACATTGTGGGCCTGGAGGAGGGAATTTTCCCGCACATCAACTCGTTTATGGAGTCCGGGGAGGATCTGGAAGAGGAAAGACGCATTTGCTACGTGGGGATTACCCGCGCCAAGGACAAACTCTATCTCTCCTACGCCCGCCAGCGCCGTCTCTACGGTTCGATTCAGCATAACCTGCCTTCGCGCTTCCTTAATGAGATTCCCTCATCTCTTTACCAAGCGGCGGGAGCGCCCGGAAGACCCCCTGCCGAAGACGATGACGAGATCCTCTATGATGACCTCATCATGGACGATCCCGACGGCCGAGACTCTGAAAATCGCATCTTATTTGATTAAAAAGACTTAGGGAAGTTATCCACTTCGTTTTCCGCTAAATTTTCCTTTGACAAATCCGCTCTCCGATGGTATCTTTTCTTCTACAAAATAAAAACTTCTTAAAAAGTACAAATGAAGACCTTCAAAAGAGTACGCCAAACACTGGGCTTGGTGACTTTATTCGTGTATTCCATCACGAATACGGTATGGGCGCTCCCTTCTCCCGTGGGCATCGAGATCATGCCCAAGAAAGAAACTCCCGCATTCCTCAATATTGATATTCCCTCGGATCTGGCCCAAGTCGAGGAAATCTACGAAGCGCCGCCCAAAGTCGACCCGCGGCTCATCATCCACATCCAGAACGCGCACGGAAATTACGAAGCGCAGCTGAAGATCAAGAAACTTCTCAAGCACCTTTACAGCACGTACGGCTTCCGCCTCTTTTTCGTGGAAGGTGCAGTCGAACGCCTGAATCCGGATTACCTCCGGCTTTTCCCGGATAACAAACACAATCTCGACGTGGCCGACCAGCTCGCGCGCGAAGGCAAGTTGACCGGCGCCGAGTTCTTCCTGATCGACGCGCCTTCCGAAGTCCAGGCCGTCGGCATTGAACAGGCGGAGCTCTATCGCGCCAACGTGGAAGTCTTCAAAGAAGTTTATGCCCGGCAGTCCGAAACCGACCGGTTCACCGACCAGGTGGATCAGCGCCTCCTGGACCTTTCGGCCAAGATTTTTTCTCCGGAACTGCGCCGCCTGATCCTGGAATGGAAAAAGTTCCAGTCCGGCCACCGCGCGTTCATGCCTTTCATCGAAAAGCTCTCGCAGGATGCCCGCAAGTACCTGGACGTTGACATGAAGGACATCGTGTCTCAGGTCGAGTGGCCGCAGATCACGCGGCTTCTGATTCTTCAGTCCATGGAAAAGGAATTGAACCTCGATGAGGGACGCAAGCAAAAAGACCAGGTTGTGGCGTTCCTGAGGAACCATCAGGTGCCGGAGAAGGTGGTCACCGCGCTGCAAAATCTCGAAGAACGGCATATCACCATGAACCGTCTCGATCCCGCGGACGAAAAGCTCGAAAACCTCCCGCGCTACCTTCTGGAACGGCTCGTGGAAGAAGCGGGGCCCAAGGGCTTTAAATTTTCGGATTATCCGGATTTCAGCCTGTACGCGGGCTACTTCATCCTGAAAAGCGAAGTGGATTCCAAGATGCTGTTCGATGAAGTCGAAGCCCTTTTCGAGCAGATCCTGAACAAACTCGCGGTCAAGGACCAGGAAAAACTGCTGCTCGCGCTGCTCCGCGACAATCTCACGGTGCGCAAACTCTTCCACCTCGAAGTCACGCGGGAAAACTGGGAAGCCTTTTCCCAGGAGAAACAGCGCATGGAACCGGAAACGCTCGTCCAGAGGATCGGCAAGCTCAGCTCGGAAGGCGCGGAGATCAAGCCTTCAAAAGAAGTCCTCGAGGCTTTTGACCTGGCGCTCAATTTTTACAATCTCGCCCGCCAGCGCGAATCTGTTTTCTATTACATGATCAAGCAGGGGATGTTCAAGGAAACCGAGGATAAGTCCGCGCTGCTGACCGGCGGCTTTCACACGGCCGGCGTTTTCGAGCGTTTCCGCAAGGACGAAGTCAATTACGGCGTGCTCATGCCGCGCATCCAGGAAGAAATCGACAACCAGAATTACGTAAACGCCATGCTCGATAAAAATCCCAACATGTTTGAGTCTGCGACCGTGGAACTTCCGGCCTCGATGGAATCCGGGACGGTACTCGCGGCCAAGGGTGTAGATGAATTCGCGGGCGTCGTTGCCCCTCAGCTTTCGACAGCCGTGCAGGCGGACCAGAAATGGGTATCGCAGGGCATCAATCCCGAAACCGATTATTATGACGCGGCCAGGTTCACGAAAGTCATCAACGAATCCCGTTTCGCCGCGCTGCGCAACATCCGCATCCAGCTTTCTCCGGCAGGCGATTATGCTTACTTATTCTATAAAGGCCAGCCGGTCAGGATGCCGAACGGCCAGTTCCTGAAAATTCCGACGGTCGTAATCAACAACGCCGAAGACAAGCCCGTGCGCGTGTTCGCGACGAGCATCAGCTCGACGGAAGTGGCGCCCGAAGGTTACACGGCCCCGGCCGAAGGTCAGAACGCGATCCTGCCTCCGGCGGTGGAAGGCATCAACGAATTCAATCTCAAGTCGGTCCTGGACAAGCTGGCTGCGGAAGCGGCCCCGGCTCCGCTGCCGCCCGTTGTCACACGCCAGGACACGGTCAAACAGAATGTGCTCGCGGCCCTGCGGCCGACGCTCAGCGCCCGCGTTCCGGGCCAGACGCCCACGGCTCCGGCGAAGTTCGGAAGCGATTTTGCGCAGGCTCTGGCTCAGCTCGACTTGCAGCAGGAGCTCATCCGGACGGAAGGCAACCCTCAAGAACGCGCGATCCTGCTTTCGCTCATTTCCTCTCTGGCCGCGCTTGGTTCGGTGGATTCAAACATCGGTGAGAACATGGCTACGGTGATCGCGGAAATCACGCGGCTGCTGCAGGGCAAACAAACCAAGCTCGAGAAAGCCGTGGATCAGGTGCGCCAGACCGCGCCTCAGTTCGTCAGCAATGAGGAAGGCCATGCCGTCATCCTTACCGACAAGCTTTTGAATGAAAACGAAATCATCGCCCTGGCTTCGCAGCTTGCGCTGAATCCCGCGCTGAAAATCTTTTACGTTTTTACCTCGCCGGAAGGTGAGCAGGACGTCGAT